>JALNWC010000192.1 GCA_023231075.1 Rhodoferax sp. | reverse complement strand
TCCAGCCAGCCGGTCAGCTCGGCGGTGTTGACCTGCAAATACGGTTTGGCCAGGTGTGTCGCTATTTTGTTGCCCTTGGGCATCGGTTCACTCAG
This sequence comes from Rhodoferax sp., assembly GCA_023231075.1. Classification (GTDB taxonomy): domain Bacteria; phylum Pseudomonadota; class Gammaproteobacteria; order Burkholderiales; family Burkholderiaceae_C; genus Rhodoferax. The sequence continues at coordinate 5,778 of JALNWC010000192.1, read as the reverse complement.
CGCCTGACTGATGCGCCGGGTCAGGCGGCTCAAATACTCGTTGTAGCCGCCCACATTCATCACGGCGCCGTCAACACGGTAGTCACCGAACAGCGTAGCGCTTTGCAGGTCTTGTGAAATGAATGTATCACCCTTGCCAAGCAAGTCGGTCAATTGCGCAACGCGCATGGCGGTAAATGCGGGCAAGGCACTCACGTCCAGCGCATGGTGGTCCCGCACTTCATCCGCTTCCTGCAGAATGAACGGAATACCAAAATCAAACGCCTCAAACCCTTCACGCAACTCGGCGGCGATCACGTCACCGGTCGCGCTGGTGTCGTCCATATCATCACCCGTGGTGCCCGCCAGCCCTTCGGCAATCAACTCGTCATAAAACGACTGAAAGGCCGGGTGCTCCACGATCGACAACACATCCAGCAAACTGCCGGGCTCCTGGCCCGCGTTGATACGTTCGCGGTTTTCGCACTTCAGGTCGGTGTATTCGTCGTCACGCCACATCAGGCGCAAACCCCGACCAATGGTTTGTTCCAGCAGAATCTGCGCTTGCGAACTGCGCAGCGGCACGATCACGCAGATGTTGTTCACGTCAAAGCCCTCGCGCAGCATCAGCACACTGACAATCACGCGGGGCGTGGCATGGTGATCAATACTGAACAGACGCTGGCGCACCGGTGCCCAATCCTTCTCGCCCAGCTCGGCCTTTTTGCCGGAGTCAATGGTCATCACCTCGTCATTGTTGAGCCCCTCCTGATCTTGCAGGAACGCCGCCACCAACGGAGACACCGAGGTGTCTTCACACACCACCAGCATTTTGGGGTGACGGCTGGGATCCAATCGGGCAAAGTCGGCCTCCAGCTTGCGCAGCTTTTTCAATCCGGCGCGCAGCATCACGCGCTGGCCTTCACTCAAGGCCGGGTTGCCCTGCTCATCACGCTCGGCCTTGAACTCCAGAGGGAGCGCGCCGATTTCCTTGCGCCGGTCCAGCACCAGCGACTTCACCAGGCCGGCGCGCATGGCGCTTTTCAGATCAAAGTTTGTGATGATGTGCGGAAAGTACCGTTTGCGCTTGTTTTTGCCCGCACCCACGTCGTTGTAGGGCGTGGCTGAGAAATCAACCTGCACAAAACGCCGCCCCTTGGTTTCGGCAATTTTTGTCAGACTCTTTTGCCATTCCACCTCGGTGCTTTCACCCTCGCGTTTGAACTCATGAATGTGATGCGCCTCGTCGTTGAACACCATCAACTCGGGCAAACCCGCCAAAAACTCCAGCACATTGCCGCGCGCATAGCGGCGGTCCAGCACGTCCAGGCTGTTACCGGTGGCACGTCCGGGTGTGAGGGGCAGAACGGCTTCGATGACTTGCTGCGGGTCCAGCGGGGCACCCAATGCTTCGATTTCTTCTGCGTCTTCGGCGACATCACCCTCATTCAAAAGATGCCAGTTGGTGATGGCAATCATGCCGTTGCCGGTAGCCTTCAGGCCGATCTCGGTTTTGCTGCAGACATTGCCACGCACAAAAGCAAACACCACGTCACGGTGTGCGTCAGGCACGAACAAGTCTGCAAATTTAAAAATGTCCGAGCTGGCAAAGTCGCGCGAACCATTGCCGCTTTCGATCTGCTTGCCACAGAACGCATCCAGCAAGCGCTCATACACAATCAAGCCAGGCGCCACCACCATGAACTGGCGGGTAAAGCGTGCGTCGTCAATACCTTCGGCCAGCGCCGCCGTCTTGTTGAGCAGTTGCCAGATCATCAGCGCCTGCAGCACCCAGGTTTTGCCGGTGCCGGTGGCCATCTTGAAGCAGTATTTGGGATGCGCATGTTTGGCCTGCGCGACCTCGTTCAGCCGTGTGCCGGTCAGCAACGCATCGGGCGTACAGGCCTTGTACAGGTCCAGAAGCGTCCATGTGTCATGGTCCTTGCCCAGCACCTCGTGCGCCACGATCGCGTTCAAAATGGCCTGCTTTTGCCCGGCATGAAAGTTCAGCCCGCCGTTATTTCCGCCTCTGGCCAGCACCATGTCCTCGCCAAACCACCACAGCAGCAATTCGGCCGTGGTGGGTGTGACCAGCTCCAGAATGTCGGCGGCACCGGACTCCAATCCCAAACACAATTGATGGGTCCTGGCGGTCAGGCCCATGGAAAGCGCGAGTTGGTTGTCTTTTTCAAGCATGTTGTTGTCCCTGATTTTGCTGATTTATAAACAAATTGTTTATAATTTGACCGTGATTGAAAACTTTGCCAACCCAGAAGCCGAGCGCCTGTTTTCGACCGGGAAGTCGAGGCGCTTGCCGCCTGACATCCTCAAACGCGCATTGATGCGCCTGATTCAGCTGCATGCGGCCATGGACGTAGAAGATTTGCGCTTGCCCCCGTCGAACCACCTCGAGAACTTGAGCGGCGATCGGACGGGCCAATGGCGCATTCGTATCAACAACCAGTGGCGCGTGTGCTTCCGGTTTGAAGATGGAAATGCCTATGACGTTGATATCGTGGATTACCACTAAGGAGCGAGCACCATGAAAAATTTGACTAACGGCCTGCCAGCCATTCACCCTGGCGAATTTCTGCACGAAATATTGGATGAACTGGGTCTCACGCAGACGGCATTTGCCGAGGCCATCGGTGTTTCGCCCATGCGTGTGTCGCACTTGCTCAAGGGGCAGCGTCCGGTTACTGCCGAATTGGCGTTGCGCTTGGGGTTGGCGCTGAATCAAACCCCGCAGTACTGGCTCAATCTGCAAGCGGCCTATGACTTGAAGGTGGCGCAGGAGGATTTGAAAGACAGCCTGCTGGCGGTGCGGGCACTGGCTGTGGCCTGACCGCGTTGGCCCATTGCGGTTCACGCGGTCTCCACAGTGCTGACCACCTCGGCCTCAAAGCCAAACACATCCACCACCCGCACACACACCTTGCGTGGGCCGACTTTTGCGGGAGTTGTCACCACCGCCTGAGTCACCACCCGCAGCGCATCTTCATCATTGGCGGTATTGCCCCGATAGTCCTGCCAGACCGAGCGGAACACCCGGCCGTCGTAGTCGGGGTCCACCGCCCAGTATTCGATCAGCGCCAGCGGCTCCTGATTGATGACGGCCTGCAACTTGACGCGGTTGGCGTCGTCCAAGTTGATGGCTTCGGGCGATAGCAGCACGTAGTTTTTGAGTTTGACGGTGAGCGTTTCCTGCCCGCCATCCACTGACTCTGCTGACCCCGTTCGTCCTGAATCCGTTCGTCCTGAGCTTGTCGAAGGAGTCGAAGCCTTGCGCTCAATCGGATGGATCGTCAAATACTGCAGCGAAGAAAACCGCACCTGCCCGCGCAGCTTGTCGATGCCGCCTTTTTTCTTCAACCGGTCCATCAGGTCGGGCGGAATCACCAGCACTTCCAGCCGGTCATCATGAAGCGCGGTGATGGTCTCGCCAATGCTGGGCTCAAAGTTCCAGCCCAGCACCACCACCCGGTCCCAGCCGCCCATCAGGTTGTCGCGCTGGGCAATCGCCTTCTTCAAAGTGGCGGCGCCGGTGAGTTTGTTGGGCGAATCGGCCAGCACCAGCGTTTTGCTGCTTTTGCCTGCGCCGAAGGCCATGCCCGCGATCTGGCCCAGGTTGCGCTGCGGATTCACGTCGGGCGGCAGCGGCAGCGCGCCATACAGCGAGAGCACAATCTGCGACAGGTCGCCAATACGGAAGTCCCGCCCCAGCATCGCCTTGGCCGCCTCCACCTGGTAGTCGCCGATGGCCTGGTAGAGAAAGGGTTTGGCGTCCTGGTCAATCAGGCGCTTGCGCATGGTCATGCAGGCGGGCTTGCCGAGGTCGGTGGTGATCCAGCGGCGACCGAGCTTTTCGGCTGCTGCGGCGGTTGTTCCTGAACCACCATTGAAGTCGGCAACAATGCCAGAGGGTGGGCAGGATGACTCAATAATCCGCTCAAGCAATTTTTCTGGCTTCTGTGTCGCGTAATCAACTCGTTCATTTGCCACCGGGTTGACCGGTGGAATATCGTCCCATACCGAGTCAACTATGTCTCCACCGACTTCATCCAGATAGATTTTTCTGCTGCCACCACCTGTTGGATTTACATCGCTACGGCAAAGCCTGCCTGTTTCATCTGGTTTGAATCGTTTGAGGTATTCAGGGTTGTGCGGTTTATATTGGGTTTGCCACGTGTAGTTTTCACCCTTCGCATACGAAAAAAGGAGATCGTGCTTTTGGGGAAACTTCTTGGCTGTTGAACGCTTGAAACCAAAGTAGCTCCACACAATTTCATTGCGGAAGTTCTTTTTCCCGAAGATATCGTCCAAAACCATTTTCACGTAATGACTTATGTGCCAATCCAGATGCACATAAATTGAGCCGGTGTCCGCCAGCAGCTCGCGCATCAAAATCAGCCGGGGCGTGATCATGGCGAGGTAGGAGGCGGTGCCGTCGCTCCAGGTGTCGGAGTAAGCAAACTGCTCGATGACGGTGGGCTTTTGCTCCAGTTCCATGCCGGGGAGCGTGACCTTGGTGCGGTAGTCGGCCTTGCTGTCAAACGGCGGGTCGATGTAAATCAAATCGACCTTGCCGCGCAACGATGGCGTGTTGTCATCGCCCGCCAGCAGGGCGGCCATTGCCAGCAGGTTGTCGCCGTAGATCAGGCGGTTGGTCCAGGGTTGCCCTTCGACTGAGCTCAGGACAGGCGGCTCAGGGCGAACGGAGGTGGCAGCATCCCCCAGCATCGGCTGCGGGTTTTCAATCAGGCTGGTTTGCCCAGGGGCGAACACTTCGCGCTGAACCGTGCGCTTTTGCGCCGTGACCCAGTCCTGCACTGCGCTGTCCTTGGCGGGCAGCACGACCTCACGGGTTTGCAGCGACACGCGGTGACGACTCTCAATGCCCTCCAGGATTCTTTCGGCTTCTTTACGGCCATTGGCAACGATTTCAGGCAATTGTTCTAGGAGTGATTTGGGCATGGCATGAGGTAGATATTGAAATCCCTTCAAAAGGGACATAAAACGTCAACTGTAATGGACATTTGGGACAGGTTACCCGAATAACGTGCCATCCATGAATGAAAAGAAGGAGTTCAGCGAACGTTTGCGTGCGGCCATGAAGGCTCAACGGCTCGACATCAGTGGCGCGGTACTGGAGCGCGAGTTCAATCTGCACTGGTCTGGCAAGCCTGTCAGACGGCAGACAGCGTGGAAATGGCTCAATGGCGAGGCCATCCCGACGCAGGATAAATTGCAAGAATTGGCGAAATGGTTAAAGCTGGATGCTCAGCATTTGCGTTTTGGCGACCATGTGCAAACGCATCTGCGGGCCGAGCTAAAGCGCTGGGATGAAGGTGTCGGTTATCTGGAACGCGAAACCTTCGATACCTTTCTGAAACTGCCCGCCCCCCAGCGTAAACTCATCCGCGAGGTGATTTTGGCCTTTGCCAAGGTACATGCCAGCACTGACACGCCGGACGCGCGGGGCAAGGACTGACTGACGATCAGTCACTGTGTTCCTGGCGGTTACTCAACGGCTGCAAACGGCCACTGGGCGATCAAACGTGTATCGCCGAATGACGGCAATAGACTGCGGACATTCGCAGTGGGGGAAGCTGACGATTTTTGCTGCAACCTATTACGACCATATCACCGGCAGGATCAAGTAACCAGGCGTCAAAATGGGTATTCCGGTCGATCGTGACCGGTCATTCCGGTTTATCGTGACCGGCGATTCTGGTCGATCGTGACCGGTCATTCCGGCCGATCGTGACCGCCCGTTCTGGTTTATCGTGACCGGCCATT
>JALNWC010000191.1 GCA_023231075.1 Rhodoferax sp. | reverse complement strand
TCAAATTAAAAAAAGGGGGCACACGAGCCCCCCTTTGGATTGGGGTCGCCAAAGAATCAGGCAGCAGCCTCATTGACTTCAACGAATTCATCAGCGCTTTCTTCAGCGACGGCCTTGACCACATCGTCCATGGCATTGGCGCGACCTTCAAGAATGGCATCGGCAATGCCACGGGCATACAACTCCACCGCCTTGGAAGAGTCATCATTACCGGGGATCACGTAATCAATGCCTTCTGGCGAGTGGTTGGTATCCACCACGGCGATCAAGGGAATGCCCAGCTTGCGGGCTTCGGCGATGGCAATTTTGTGGTAGCCCACGTCGATCACAAAAATGGCGTCGGGCAAGGTGCTCATGTCCTGGATGCCGCCAATGTCTTTTTCCAGCTTTTCGAGCTCACGGGCAAACATCAGTTGCTCTTTCTTGCTCATGCTGTCCAGACCGGCTTCCTGCTGGATCTTCATGTCCTTGAGGCGCTTGATCGAGGTCTTGACCGTCTTGAAATTGGTCAACATACCGCCCAACCAACGGGCGTCAACGTAGGGCACACCGGCGCGCTGCGCTTCAGTGGCTACGGTCTCGCGCGCCTGACGCTTGGTGCCGACCATCAGCACGGTGCCGCGCTTGGCCGAAATTTGACGGGCAAACTTGGCGGCTTCCTGGAACATCGGCAGCGATTTTTCCAGGTTGATGATGTGAATCTTGTTGCGATGGCCAAAAATGAAAGGGGCCATCTTGGGGTTCCAGAAGCGGGTCTGGTGGCCGAAGTGGACACCGGCTTCCAGCATTTCGCGCATGGTAATTGCCATAAAAATACTCCAAAGGTTAGGTCTGAAATCCAGTTTGTTTTGCCAGGGACTGGCAACACCTTGATGAAACTGGTTTGCGAATAACTTGACAGCAGGCCGATAGAAAACACCACCTGCTGTAAAGCCCGGCGAGTATAACACCGCGCCCGCGCAGTCCTTGCTGCGGCTGCCCAGGCCCGGTTTACTGCAGCGGTGCCGGCGGCACAGGGATCTGCGGACCCTTGAAAATCTGAGCCGCGTCGACCGCATCAAAACGGTACTGCAGACCACAAAAATCACAGCCCACCTCAATCAACTCGCGCTCCGACAGGATGCTGTCAATTTCAGCCTGGCCAAGACTCAACAACATCCGGGACACCCGCTCGCGGCTGCAAGAGCAGGAAAAACGGGGGCCGGACTCGCCCTGCAAAGGCTCGAAGCGCAGCAATTGCTCCTCCCAAAACAAACGGTGCAGGAGGGTCTCGACATCCAGCGTCAACAACTCCTCGCGTTTCAGGCTGGACGCCAGCATGGCGATGCGCTGGTAATGCTCGTTGACGCCAATCTGGTCTTCATCGGAAGCCTGTGATGTACCCGCCAGATTGCCCTTGCCCGCCATCGGCAGGCGCTGGATCAGCAGGCCGGCAGCCACCCGGTCGTCGGCGGCCAGCACCAGCGTGGTGTCCAGCTGTTCGCTTTGCAGCATGTAGTGCTGCAGCACGTCGCTGAATTTTTCGAGTTTTTCACGGGCGTCGCCAAACAGCGGCACCACACCCTGGTAGGGCTGCTGACCCGGCTGGCGGTCTTGTGGGTCGAGCGTGATGGCGCAGCGGCCGTCATTGCCGACATTGACCAGCTGGCTCAGCTTGGCGTGCGGGCTGACATCGCCATTCACGGTGGCGGTGGCGCGCAGGGAAAAATCGCTTTGCACTTCGACCACCGCCAGCTTGACCGGACCGTCACCAAAAACCTGCACGATCAACGACCCGTTGAACTTGATGTTGGACTGCATCAGCACGGCAGCCGCCGTCATTTCACCGAGCAGCGCCTGCACCGGCGGCGGGTAAGCGCCCTGCGCGGTGTTGCTGGCACGGCGGCGCAAAATCTCGACCCAGGCATCGGTCAGGCGCACCACGGCACCGCGCACCGGCAGGCCTTCGAAAATAAATTTGTGAATTTCAGACACGTGAGACCTTGCGGGTCAGACCACTCGCGCAGCGACGTGCTCTGACCCCAACTGATTAGAAAACCTTGCGGGTCAGACCACTCGCGCAGCGACGTGCTCTGACCCCAACTGATTAGAAAACCTTGCGGGTCAGACCACTCGCAAAGCGACGTGCTCCGACCCCAACCAACTTGAGACCTTGCGGGTCAGACCACTCGCAAAGCGACGTGCTCTGACCCCAACTGATTAGAAAACCTTGCGGGTCAGACCACTCGCAAAGCGACGTGCTCTGACCCCAACTGATTAAGCCACCTTGTGCAAACTGGTTTTGAAGCGCTGCGCATTGGCCACGTAATGCCGGGCGCTGTCACGCAGACCCTGCAACTGCGCTGGTGTGAGTTGGCGCACCACTTTGGCCGGACTGCCCATGATCATCGAGCCATCGGGAAATTCCTTGCCTTCGGTCACCAGCGAGCCGGCACCCACCAGGCAGCCTTTGCCAATTTTGGCGCCGTTGAGCACCACCGCGCCAATGCCGATCAGGCTGTCATCACCCACCGTGCAACCGTGCAGCATGACCTTGTGCCCGACCGTGACACCCGAGCCAATCGTCAAAGGCATGCCGACATCGGCGTGCAGCACGCTCAGGTCCTGGATATTGGTCTGCGCGCCAATCCGGATCGCCGCCGTGTCGCCCCGCGCCACCACGCCAAACCAGAGACTGACCTGCTCACCCAGCACCACGTCGCCCATCACCTCGGCGCTGTCAGCCACCCAGGCGGAGTCCGCTATTTGCGGTGACACGCCCTCAAGTTCATAGATTGCCATTGCGTCCTTTCAGATTTATTTGCCTAGAATTGTAGGGAAAGCCAGCACACCATGTACCCGAGTGACCCAAACGCCCCCACCCCCATGCCCGGCCCGCGACCCGCCAAGGCCTTGCGCGCCGAGTGCCTGCGCCTGCTGCAAATCACATCCCCGGACGACAAGTCGGCCCAGGTACGCGGGCTCGATAGCGCCCGATGCACGCTGGATACGACGGAATCCTTGATCGAGCCGGGCCCACTGCCCGGCCGACCCGAGCGCCCTGTGCTGGTGCACCCGTCGCAACTCAAGACCCGTGCGGTGGGAACCCTGGCAGGCCGCGCCGGATTGATCCATGCCCTGACCCACATCGAGGCCAATGCCATCAACCTGGCGCTTGACATCGTGTGGCGCTTCACCGACATGCCGGCTGACTTTTACCGCGATTGGTGGCGGGTGGCCCAGGAAGAGGCGCTGCATTTTGAGTTGCTCAACGCCCACCTGAAGCGGCTAGGCCATGCCTACGGCGACTTTCCCGCGCATGACGGTTTGTGGGACATGGCCGAACGCACCAAAGACGATTTGCTGGCGCGCCTGGCGCTGGTGCCGCGCACGCTGGAGGCGCGCGGGCTTGATGCGACGCCGGCCGTGCGCAAGCGACTCGTGTCGGTGGGCGACCAGGGCGCCGCCAAAATTCTGGACATCATTTTGCGTGACGAAATTGGCCATGTCGCCATGGGCAACCGCTGGTACCGTTACCTCTGCGAGGCGCGCCGGCTCGACCCCATCGGTACTTATGCGGCTTTGGCAAAACGCCATCAGGCCCCCATCCTCAAAGCGCCGTTCAACCTGGTGGCACGCCGCGCCGCTGGCTTTACCGAAGCCGAGCTTTCAAACTTGCAAGCGGTCACCGCCGGCTGAGCCCGGCCGCACGCTCAGCCGCGCGGATGGTGCTGGGCGTGCAGGGTTTTCAGACGTTCGCGGGCCACATGGGTGTAAATGGTGGTGGTTGAAATATCCACATGACCGAGCAGCAGTTGAACGGCCCGCAAGTCGGCGCCATGGTTGAGCAAATGGGTGGCAAAGGCGTGACGCAGCGTGTGCGGTGACAGCGGCGCCGTGATGCCGGCCAACTGCGCATATTTTTTGACGATCATCCAGAACATGACCCGGCTCATGGCAGTTCCCGGCGTGCTGCCGCGCTGGGTCACAAACAGCGCCTCGCTGGCATGGCCCGCCAACAGCTCGGCCCTGGGCTGCGCCAGATAACGTTTCAGCCACAGACTGGCGACCTCGCCAAACGGCACCAGCCGCTCCTTGTTGCCCTTGCCAAAGACACGCAACACGTTGTCCGACAGGCTCACGTTCAGCACTTTCAGGCCCACCAGCTCACTGACCCGCAGACCGCTGGCGTACATCAGTTCCAGCATGGTGCGGTCGCGCAGCCCTAGGGCTTCCGAGGTGTCCGGGGCGTTCAACAGCGCTTCCACCTGCGCCTCGGTCAGCGTTTTCGGCATGCGCAGCGGCTGCTTGGCGGCCTGCAGCTTGAGCGTCGGGTCGGTGCCCCGCATGCGCTCACGCAGGGCCCAACGGTAAAAGCGCTTGAACACCGTCAGACGCCGGTTGGCGGTGGTGGCGCGGGTAACGGCGTGCTGGTCGGCAAAGTAGCTGTTGAGCAACAGCTCGGTGCCGTCAGCCAAGCTGCTGCCCTGGGCTGCCAGCCAGCTCGCAAACAAGGTCAGGTCCCGCCGGTAAGCCGCCAAGGTGTTGCGCGACAAGCCTTCTTCCAGCCAGAGGGCATCGATGAAGGTGTCGATCACCGGGTCGATCGTTTGTTTAACGTGTTGGCTGACTGAGTTGGCAACAGCTTGCGTGGAGGGCATGAACTTGAAAGCGAAAAAAGGGATGCCTATCTTACGCGGCGCTGTCACCTGTGGGCGCCGTCGGTCATTTCGGTGTGGCGCGGCCTGCTATTCTCAGGGCGTGCACTACGCCCAACTCCTCTTCCCTGATTTTTCCCTGATTTTGATCGGCTACCTGCTTTGCCGCTTCACGCCCCTGGGCCGCGCCGTTTGGACGCAGGTGGAACAGCTGGTGTATTTTTTGTTCTTCCCGGTACTGCTGTTTCATTCGATCCTGAAAAGCCCGCTTGACCTCAGCGCGGCAGGCAACCTGGTGGGGGCCGGCTGGGCCTTGGGGCTGGGCGGTATGGCCATGGCCTACTCGGTGCCCTACTGGCCGGGATTGGGCAAGCATGTCGCGGTGCGACAACACGCCGCCAGTGCACAAATTGCCTTCCGCTTCAACTCCTTCATTGGCCTGGCGCTGGCCGAGCGACTGGCCGGGCCACCGGGACTGCTGGTGATCGCTCTGCTGATCGGCATCAGTGTGCCGCTGATGAACATCGGTGCAGTGTGGCCGATGGCGCGCCACGCCAAGCGTGGTTTTCTGGGCGAACTGGTGCGCAACCCGCTGATCATCGGCACCGCCAGCGGCCTGGCGGCCAACCTGGCCGGTTTTTCCATCCCGGGCTGGGCCGAGCCTACGGTCACCCGCATTGGCGGTGCGTCGCTGACGCTCGGATTGATGGCTGCAGGTGCCGGCATGCAACTGGGCGCACTGAACCATGCCAAGTTGCTAGGGCTGGCGGTGTTGCTGATCCGCCATTTGTTGATGCCACTGTGGGCACTGGCCTTGTGCCTGGTCTTTGGCCTCAATCCGGTGCAGGCCACCATCTTGCTGATGTTTTCGGCGTTGCCAACGGCTTCTAGCTGTTATGTCCTGGCGGCGCGCATGGGCTACGACGGCGCCTATGTGGCGGCCCTGGTGACCGTGTCCACGTTGCTCGGCATGCTGAGTTTGCCGCTGGCGCTGGGAGTGTTGCGGGCGTTGGTTTAATCAACGCGCATGTTTTTTTGCCGCGCGATGTCGTGATGTACCAAGACCTATTCATGACAAATACCCTTGCTTTTTGAGGTTTTAGCCTGACCACAGCAAGCCGTTCACATTCACTTCACTTCACTGCGACCAGCGAAGTGGCTGGCTTTGGGGGCTGACGATTTCTGGTACTCCAGTTGAGAGGAAGCCGCCCAAGCCAGTCGCTGCGCGGGTAAGGCGAACCCACGGTCAAACGTGTTCGGACCCAGAGATTAATTGG
>JALNWC010000190.1 GCA_023231075.1 Rhodoferax sp. | reverse complement strand
TGAGGTGAATCCGGCAATTTTAGGGGTAGAATTCCCCCACCGAACTGACCCACCGTGCAGTCTCGGTAAAGAAAGTTGTTATAAATCAACAACTTAGAATGCGGGTGTAGTTCAATGGCAGAACTTTTGCTTCCCAAGCAAATAGCGTGGGTTCGATTCCCATCACCCGCTCCAATTCACCTCCCAACCTCCCCCATCAGTTTGCCATTGCCCTCATGACACGGGCATCGCTCGCGAACGCCCACAAAAAAAGCACTTGACGTTGCCGCAAAGTGCTTGATTTATCTACCAAATTTGGTAGGCGCGATTGGACTCGAACCAACGACCCCCACCATGTCAAGGTGGTGCTCTAACCAGCTGAGCTACGCGCCTAAGGGTCTCTAAAAGAGAACGAGAGTATAGCCGCAATATTGGGCCGTTTCGAGGCCTCCGGACCAGAAAATTCACGCTGAATGCTTGCGCCATAATTGACGTTTACGTTCACGTCAATCATTTTTTGGAGAACCCCATGGAAATTGCAGGCAAGGTATTCATCGTCACCGGCGGCGCCTCGGGCTTGGGCGAAGGCACGGCCCGCATGCTCGCCAGCAAGGGCGGCAAGGTGGTGATTGCCGACATGCAGGCCGACAAAGGCGAGGTCGTGGCCCAAGCCATTGGCGGCGCGTTTGTCAAATGCGACGTCAGCAGCGAAGCGGATGCGCAAGCCGTGGTGACCTGCGCCACCGGCCTGGGCAAGTTGATGGGCCTGGTGAACTGCGCCGGCATTGCACCGGCCGAGAAAACCGTCGGCAAGACCGGCCCGCACGCCCTGGCCCTGTTCAGCAAATGCATCAGCGTCAACCTGATCGGCAGCTTCAACATGATCCGCCTCGCCGCGGACGCCATGAGCAAAAATGCACCCGAATCCACCGGCGAGCGCGGCGTGCTGATTTCCACCGCCTCGGTGGCCGCTTATGACGGTCAGATCGGCCAGGCCGCCTACAGCGCCTCCAAGGGCGGCATTGTCGGCATGACGCTGCCCATTGCCCGCGACCTGGCGCGCAGCGGCATTCGCAACATGACCATTGCCCCCGGCATTTTTGGCACGCCCATGCTGTTCAGTTTCCCGCAGGAAGTGCAGGACGCGCTGGCAGCCAGCGTGCCGTTTCCGTCGCGCCTGGGCACGCCACAGGATTACGCCAAGCTGGCGCTGCATATTTTCGAGAACGACATGCTCAACGGCGAGGTGATCCGGCTCGACGGCGCGATTCGCCTGGCACCGCGCTGACCGGCAGACCGACCGCGACAGGTCGGGCGGGCGGCTTCCTACAATCCGGTCATGTCCATCCCCCAGACCTTTGTTCAGGAACTGCTCGCCCGCGCCGACGTGGTGGAAATCGTGGGGCGCTATGTGCCGCTCAAAAAAGGCGGCGCCAATTTCATGGGCCTGTGCCCGTTTCACAGCGAAAAGTCGCCCTCTTTTTCAGTCAGCCCGACCAAGCAGTTCTACCACTGCTTTGGCTGCGGCAAAACCGGTAACGCCATCGGTTTTCTGATGGAACACGCGGGCATGAGCTTTGTCGAGGCGGTGCAGGACCTGGCCCAGCAATTTGGCATGAAAGTGCCCGAAGACAACGCCAGCCCGCAGGACCGGGCGCGCGCTGCCGAACAGCGGCAAAAACAAAGCACGCTCAACGAGGTGCTGGAAAAGGCCTGCCAGGCTTATCAAAAGCAGCTCAAGGCGTCCGAACGCGCGGTGGCTTACTTCAAGGGCCGCGGGCTCTCCGGTCGCGTTGCCAAGCAGTTTGGCCTTGGCTACGCGCCCGAGGGCTGGCACGCTCTGGCCAGCGTGTTCCCCCATTACGACGACCCGCTGCTGGTGGAAAGCGGCCTGGTGATCCTGAGCGAAGAAGAAGGCCAGGAGGCCAAGCGCTACGACCGCTTTCGTGACCGGGTCATGTTCCCGATCCGCAACATCAAGGGCGAAACCATCGGCTTTGGCGGCCGCGTGCTGGGCGACGACAAGCCCAAGTACCTCAACTCGCCCGAGACGCCGGTGTTCAGCAAGGGGCGCGAACTCTATGGCCTGTTCGAGGCGCGCAACGCCTTGCGCGAGCACGGCTACGCGCTGGTCACCGAAGGCTATATGGACGTGGTGGCGCTGGCGCAACTGGGATTTCCCAACGCCGTGGCCACGCTGGGCACGGCCTGCACGGCCGAGCATGTGCACAAGCTGTTTCGCTTCACCGATTCGGTGGTGTTCAGTTTTGACGGCGACAGCGCGGGCCGGCGCGCGGCGCGCAAGGCGCTCGATGCCGCGCTGCCGCTGGCCACCGACGTGCGCTCGGTCAAGTTTCTGTTTTTGCCGCCCGAGCACGACCCCGACAGCTTCATCCGCGAGCACGGCAAGGAGGCCTTTGCCCGCTACGTCAGCGAGGCCGTGCCCCTGAGCCGTTTTTTGATCGATGCCGCACGCGACGGCTGCGACCTGCACAGTGCCGAGGGCCGCGCCCACCTGGCCAGCAACGCCAAGCCCTTGTGGGACCTGTTGCCTGCCGGTGCCCTCAAGCAACAACTGCTGGCCGAGATCGCCGACCTGGTGCAGCTCAACCCGCGCGAGCTCACCGACATCTGGCACCCGGCCCCGGCCAAGGTCAAGCGCGAACGCGCCGAAGGCTATGCCAAAGACGGCGCGGCGCGCCAGGATTACCCTGCCTACAGCGCCAGAAATTACAAAAAGAAAGCGCCTGAGCGGCTCTCGGGCAGCCGCCTGCCCGCCAGCCGGGCCGACCACGCCGCGCGCATCCTGCTCGACAACATGGCGGCGCTGGAGTCCCTGTCGGCCGAAGACCATGCCCTGCTGTGCAGCTTGCCAGCCCCCCATGGCCCGCTGTTTGCCTGGCTCGAGAGCCAGCTCCATGAGCACGGCCCGATCCCCTGGGTCGCCTTGCGGGAGGGGCTGCAAGGGCATGAGAGCGAAGCCTTTGCGCTCAAGCTCATGACCGGCTACGAACTCGGCGCCGACAGCGATGCCGCCGAAGAGCTCAAGGAACTGCGCCATCTGGTCAACCGCATGCTGATCGAGCACCTCAAGGCCAAAGAAACCCTGGCCATTGAAGCCGCCAAGCTCGACCCCGGTGCCCTGCAGCGTTACCGCGAGTTGCAGGCGCGCCGCTTGTTGCTGGAGTCGGCCACCTGAATCCGCAATACCTGTCAGGTTGATGCCAAAAGGTATAATCCGAGGTTTTTCCGACAAGCGCGACAGCAGCACCTCCGGGCCCGGCCACACGATGACTCAATTTTCATCCGGCCAACCTACCGCAAGGACTGCACACCAAATGTTCGCCCACACACCTTGTCTGACCTGCTTGATTCCTCGTCTGCCCAACGCTGGCCGCCAAAGCGTTAGTTCATACCGATATTACTGTTTTGAGGTGTCACCATGCCCGCTACCAAGCCCCAGAAATCTGCTGCGTCCAAAGAAGCAAAGACCAGCGTTGCCAAGACCACCGCAGCCACCTCTCCCAAATCGAAAGCCGCTCCCGTGACCGCCTCCAAAACCCAAGCCAAAGCCCTCCCGGAAGACCAGAAAACAGTGCCTGCAGCGGCAGCGCCGACTGAAAAGAAAAAAGCCGCCAAGACCAGCAAAGCCGCCGATGCTGCCGGTCCGGTCAAAGTGGCTGCCAAGCGCGGCCCGAAGGCCAAGTCGGCCAAGGCCGGTAAAAAGGGCGAGGACCATGACATCGACATGAGTGACATCGAAGACGATCTGGTGGGTGAGCCCGAAGTCGCCGAGGTAGCCGAAGTCGCCGAGGTCGCCGAAGCCACGGCCGAAAAGGTCAAACCCCTGCGCATGAAGATCAGCAAGGCCAAAGAGCGCGCGCTGATGAAGGAGTTCGGCCTCGATGAGACGGTGCTGTCCGAAGAAGACCTGGCCAAGCGCCGCCTGCGCCTCAAGGCCCTGATCAAGCTCGGCAAAACCCGCGGTTACCTGACGCACGGCGAGATTTCTGACCACCTGCCCGACAAGCTGGTCGACGCCGAGACGCTTGAAGTGGTGATCTCGATGCTCAACGACATGGGCGTGGCGGTGTACGAACACACGCCCGACGCCGAGACCCTGCTGCTCAACCAGAACGGCCCCACCGCCGCCACCGAGGAAGAGGCCGAGGAAGAAGCCGAAGCCGCCCTGAGCACGGTGGACAGCGAATTCGGCCGCACCACCGACCCGGTGCGCATGTACATGCGCGAAATGGGCACGGTCGAATTGCTCACGCGCGAGGGCGAGATCGAGATTGCCAAGCGCATCGAAGGCGGCCTGATGGCCATGATGGAGGCCATCTCGGCGTCCCCCGCCAGCATTGTCGAAATCTTGAAATTGGGCGAAGACATCCGCAGCGACAAGGTGGTCATCACCACCATCGTCGATGGCTTCACCAACCCCAACGAAGCCGACGACTATGTGGCCGAGGAAGACTTTGACGAATTTGACGCCGAGGACGACGACGATGGCAATGGCGGCTCCAAAGCGCTAACCAAAAAGCTCGAGGAGTTGAAAAAAGAGGCCATGGCCCGCTTTGACCGTCTGCGTGAATACCACGAAAAGATTTTGAAAATCTACGACAAGGAAGGTTACGGCACACCCAGCTATCTCCAGACGCAGCGCCTGCTGTCGGACGAATTGATGTCGATCCGGTTTACCGCCAAAACCATCGAAAAGCTCTGCGACATGGTGCGCGGCCAGGTGGATGAAGTGCGCAAGAAAGAACGCGAACTGCGCCGCATCATTGTTGACAAATGCGGCTACCCGCAAGAGCACTTCATTGCTGAATTCAGCGGCCGCGACAAGCACCATCACAAAGTGCCCAGCCATTTGCTGGACTTGAAGTGGATCGTCAAACATGCGGCTGCGGGCAAACCCTGGAGCGCGGTGATGGGCCGCAACATTCCGCCGGTGCAAGAGTTGCAGCAGCGCCTGATTGACCTGCAAACCAAGGTGGTGGTGCCGCTGGACCAGCTCAAGGACATCAACAAGCGCATGAACGAAGGCGAATATGCCTCGCGCGCGGCCAAAAAGGAAATGATCGAGGCCAACCTGCGCCTGGTCATTTCCATTGCCAAAAAATACACCAACCGTGGCCTGCAGTTCCTCGATTTGATCCAGGAAGGCAACATCGGCCTGATGAAGGCGGTGGACAAGTTCGAATACCGCCGCGGCTACAAATTCAGTACCTACGCCACCTGGTGGATTCGCCAGGCCATCACGCGCAGCATTGCCGACCAGGCCCGCACCATCCGGATTCCGGTGCACATGATCGAGACCATCAACAAGATGAACCGCATCAGCCGTCAGCATTTGCAGGAGTTTGGCTTTGAGCCCGATGCCTCGGTGCTGGCCGAGCGCATGGAGATCCCCGAGGACAAGATCCGCAAGATCATGAAAATCGCCAAGGAGCCGATCTCCATGGAGACGCCGATTGGCGACGACGACGACAGCCACCTGGGCGATTTCATCGAGGACGGCGCCAACACCGCCCCGATGGAAGCCGCCATGCAGGCCGGCCTGCGCGACGTGGTGAAAGACATCCTCGACAGCCTGACGCCGCGCGAAGCCAAGGTGCTGCGCATGCGCTTCGGCATCGAGATGACCAACGACCACACGCTGGAAGAGGTGGGCAAGCAGTTTGACGTGACGCGCGAGCGCATCCGCCAGATCGAAGCCAAGGCGCTGCGCAAGCTCAAGCACCCGAGCCGCTCGGACAAGTTGCGCAGCTTCACCGACAACCTGTAATCTGCGCATTGGCCGGGCCCGGACTGCGCCATGCACGAAATGTCGCTGGCCGAGGGCGTGTTGCAACTCATCGAGGACGCGGCACGCCGGGACGGGTTCAACAAGGTCAGCGCCGTCTGGCTTGAAATCGGCCAGCTCTCGGGCGTGGA
>JALNWC010000189.1 GCA_023231075.1 Rhodoferax sp. | reverse complement strand
TGATTTCTGTTTTCAAGTTACTTTTGTCCATCTTTCCACCGTCAAAACCCGACTCATGACTGACCTGATGCTTCCCCTGCTGTCCGTTGGCGTCGCCCTGGTGCTGGTGCTGCAAATCATTTTGCTGCTGCGCAAAACCCGCATCGACCTGCCCTCAGAACTGGCGCTCAAGCTGGAGTCGCTGGAGCAGTCCGCCCGCGCCACGCTGCAAGCCGTGGCCAAAAATGATGGCGCGCTCGAAGGCGTGTCGCAACAATTGCGCGGCTTTACCCAGGCCACGGCGTCAAGCCTGGAGTCTGTCCGCCACGCGATGGATGACAAGCTGGCACAAACCGTGGCGGAGTCCCGCCAAAGCCGATCCGAACTTTTGACCGCTTTTCAGGGTTTTGAAGGCAAGCTGGAACAACGTTTGTGTGGGTTTGAGAATTCACTGACCCGGCGTCTGGAGGCCTTGCAACTGGCCGTCTCCACAGGATTGGACGACACCAGCAAAACTCTTTTGGCGCACCTGGGCCAGGCACAAACCGATACCGCCACCGGGCGCAAGGAATTGACCGATGCCTTGGGCGGTTTCCGCGCCGAACTGGGCACGGCCCTGGCCAACCTGGCCACCGAGAGCGTCAAGTCGCGCCAGGCCATGACGGACAGCGCTGCGCTATTTGAAACCCGCATCCAGGAACGCTTCGAGACGCTGACGGGCGCCACGCGCCTGACATTGGACTCCCTCAAAACCGACATCAACACCCAGCTCGGGGTCATGTCGGGCGCCCTGAAAGACCAGCTGGAAGGCAACAGTTACCAGATCAAGCACCAGTTTTCAGCCCTGCAAGAGTCGGTGTCGCAGCAGCTCACCGGGCTGGTGCAAGGCAGCCAGCAAAATGCCGAGCAACTGCGGGTGGCCTTGAACGAGCGGCTGGCCGCCATTCAGCTGGACAACACCACCAAGCTCGAAGAAATGCGCCGCACCGTGGACGAAAAACTCCACGCCACGCTGGAGCAGCGCCTGGGCGAATCCTTCAAAATCGTCAGCGAACGGCTGGAGCAGGTGCAAAACGGCCTGGGCGAAATGAAAACACTTGCCGCCAGCGTGGGTGACTTGAAGCGGGTCATGACCAACGTGAAATCACGCGGCACCTGGGGCGAAATGCAGCTGGGCGCCATCATCGAAAACGTGCTGACCATCGACCAATACGGCAAAAACGTCAAAACCGTGCCTGGCAGCAACGAATTGGTGGAATTTGCCATCCGTCTGCCCGGCAAGCATGACGAGCACCCGATCTGGCTGCCGATTGACTCCAAATACCCGGTGGAGCACTACCAGCGCCTGATGGACGCCTACGACGCGGTGGACAAGGCCGCCATCTTGCAGGCAGGCAATGCCTTTGAGACCTCGATGAAGCTGGAGGCCAAAAAAATTGTGACCAAGTACGTGTCACCGCCCCACACCACCGACTTTGCCATTTTGTACCTGCCCACCGAAGGCTTGTTTGCCGAGGTGATCCGTCGCCCCGGGCTGGTCGAAGCCATCCAGAACGACTGCCGCGTCATGATCACCGGCCCGGCCAACCTGGCCGCCATGCTGAACAGCCTGCAAATGGGCTTCAAGACGCTGGCGATTGAAAAGCGCTCTTCAGAAGTCTGGAGCCTGCTGGGCTCGGTCAAAAACGAATTCAACAAGTTTGGCGAGATCGTGGAAGCCACCAAAAAATCGATCGACACGGCGGCGGCCAGGTTCAATGAAGTGGGTGTGCGCACGCGCGCCATTCAACGCAAACTGCGCGACGTGGAAGACTTGCCTGCGCCTCTGGGCAGTGTTGCGCTGGACGCGGACGCGCTCGATGCGGCTTCTGCCCTCACGCTGACCGAGGCCCCGGACCATGAGTGAGCTTGCACCCGCGCCGCGCCGACCCATTCGCGAACTGCCCGACACGCTGATCAGCCAGATTGCCGCCGGCGAGGTGGTGGAGCGGCCGGCCTCGGTGGTGCGCGAACTGGTGGACAACGCGCTCGATGCCGGGGCCCGCCAGATCGCGGTGCGGCTGCTGGCCGGGGGCGTGCGCCTGATCAGCGTCGAAGACGACGGTTCGGGCATCCTGCCCGAAGAACTGCCGATCGCGCTCAAGCGCCACGCCACCAGCAAGATCGGCAGCCTGGCCGACCTGGAATCGGTCGGCACCATGGGCTTTCGCGGCGAGGCGCTGGCCGCCATCAATGCCATTGCCGACTGCGCCCTGCTGTCGCGCGTGGGCGGCCAGGTCCATGGCTACCTGCTCGAAGGCCAGACCGGCGAAATCACACCGGTGGCGCGCAGCACCGGCACCACGGTCGAAGTCAAGGAGCTGTTTTTCAGCACCCCGGCGCGACGCAAGTTTCTCAAGACCGACGCGACCGAACTGGCGCATTGTGTCGAAGCCGTGCGGCGGCATGCGCTGGCCCGTCCCGATGTCGGTTTTGCCATTTGGCACGAAGGCAAGCTGGTCGAGCAATGGCGGCGCTGCGGCGACCTGGGCAGCCTGCCCGCGCTGGAGCAGCGCCTGGCCGATGTGCTGGGCGCCGATTTTGTCGCGCGCTCGGTGTGGGTCGACTTTTCCACCCAAGCCACCCCTGGTCGGCCCGACCACGCGCCCGTCGTCAAGGTCTGGGGCCGCGCCGGCCTGCCCGACGCGGCGCGGGCGCGGGGCGACCAGCAGTTTTGCTATGTCAACGGCCGTTTTGTGCGCGACAAGGTCATCACCCACGCGGCCCGCAGCGCCTATGAGGACGTGCTGCATGGCCAGCGCCAGCCGGTCTATGCGCTCTACATTGACATCGACCCGACGCGGGTCGATGTCAATGTGCACCCGACCAAGATCGAGGTGCGTTTTCGCGACAGCCGCGAGGTGCACCAGGCGGTGCGCCATGCGGTGGAAAGCGCGTTGGCGGCACCCCGTGCCGGACGGGCGCTGGCCCATGCCGCAGCTGGCGTGGCCAGCCCGTCAGCGGGGTCTGCCCGGGTCAGCGAGCGCGGTGAGACGCCGATACCTGCTGCGGGCTTGGGCAACGGCCCCGACCCGTCCGAGCGCCCACCGACGCCGTTTGCCTACAGCCAGGCGCCCATGCGCTTTGACGCCCCGGCGGGTCATCGGGTCAATGACCTGGGCGTGCTGTGGGCGCCCGCGCCATCCGGGGCGGCGGCCAGCCTGCTGGCACCGGCAGCCAGCCCGGCCGCGGTCGAAGCGTCAGCCCCCCTGCCCGCCGGCGACTGGCCGCTGGGGCGGGCGCTGGCGCAGCTCAAGGGCATCTACCTCCTGGCTGAAAACGCCCAGGGCCTGGTCATTGTCGACATGCACGCGGCGCACGAGCGCATTGTTTACGAGCGGCTCAAGGCGCAGTGGTCGGCAGCGCAAGACGGCGCCTGTCTGCCCAGCCAGCCGCTGCTGATCCCGGCCGCCTTTGCCGCCACCCCGCTGGAGGTGGCCACCGCCGAATCCCACGCGGACACCCTGCTGCTGCTGGGGCTTGACATCACGCCGTTCTCGGGCAAGACGCTGGTGGTGCGCGCCGTGCCGACCACGCTGGCGCAAGGCGATGCGGTGGAACTGGCGCGCAGCGTGCTGGCCGAGCTGGGCCAGCATGAGGCCAGCAGCGTGGTGCAGCGCGCCCACAACGAGCTGCTCGGCACCCTGGCCTGCCACGGCGCGGTGCGCGCCAACCGGCATCTGACGCTGGAAGAAATGAACGCACTGTTGCGCCAGATGGAGGCCACCGAGCGTTCTGACCAATGCAACCACGGCCGCCCCACCTGGCGCCAAATCAGCCTGCGCGAGCTTGACGCCCTGTTCATGCGCGGACGTTGAACCGGCCGGCGCAGGCGTCCGGCCTCCCGTTGCACAAGCAGTACCCACTTTGTTAAGACCCTTCAAACAACTGATGCGCCAGCCGGCGCAGCGCAGCCGCCTGACCACCGAGCTGCGCGGTCTCTGGCACCTGGCCTGGCCGATTCTGGTGGGGCAGTTGGCCTACGTCGGCATGGCGGTGGTCGAGGTCGCTATGGCCGGCCATGCCTCGGTGCAGGACCTGGCAGGCGTGTCACTGGGTGTGTCGATCTGGAACATGCTCATCATCAGCATGATGGGCGTGATGCTGGCCATCAACCCGGTGGTCGCCCACCATGTGGGTGCGCAGGACCTGGCGCAGGTGCCCCATGTGGTGCGGCAAGCGCTATGGAAAGGCCTGTTTGTCGGCCTGCTGGCCATGGCCCTGGCCAACCTGGCCTCGCTGCTGTTTGACCACATGACGCTGGAGCCCTATGTGCACGACCTGGCGCTGGGGTTTGTGCGCATCACCAGCACGGCGCTGCCGCTGTTTGCCTGCTACCGCGCACTGTACGGTTACAGCACCAGCATCAACCAGACCAAGCCGCTGATGGTGATTGCGCTGCTGTCGCTGGGTTTGAATGTGATCAGCAACGCGCTGCTGGTGTTTGGCTTGTTTGGCGCCCCCCGGCTGGGCGGACTGGGTTGCGCCTGGGCCACGCTGATCTCGGTGGCCTTCAATCTGCTGGCCCTGCTGTGGTGGATGCGGCGTTCGCCGGTTTACCGCGCAACTTGGCCGTTTGCGCAGTTCGAGGCGCCGCACTGGCCGCAAATCAAAAGCCTGCTCAAGCTGGGGCTGCCGATTGGCGTGACCTACTTTGCCGAGGCCAGTGCCTTCAGCCTGATTGCGCTGCTGATTGCGGTGTTTGGCAGCACCCAGATGGCGGCCCACCAGATTGCGCTCAATTTCACCTCGCTGGTGTTCATGGTGCCGCTGAGCCTGGGGCTGGCACTGCTGACGCGGGTGGGCCAGTCGCTGGGCGCGGGGCAACCGGTGCGGGCGCGCCACCAGGCCTGGGTGGGTGTGGCGGCGGGGCTGGGGTTTGCGGTGGTGTCGGCCACGCTGATGGCGCTGTTCAGCCGACAAATCGCCAGCGCTTACACCAGCGACGCGGCGGTGATTGCGCTCACGGCACAGTTGCTGTTGCTCGCGGCCCTGTTCCAGCTCTCGGACGCGACCCAGGTGGTGACCAGTTGCGCGATTCGCGGCTACAAGGTCACGCGCGCGCCCATGGTGATTCACCTGACCGCGTTCTGGGGGTTTTCGCTGCCGCTGGGCTACGTGCTGGGGCTGGCACCCAACTGGGCGCCGTGGGCACCGGCACAGCCCATGGCCGCGCAGGGCTTCTGGATTGCGCTGGTGCTGGGCCTGACGATCGCGGCGCTGGGGCTCACGGCGCTGCTGCGCCAGGTGGCGCGCAGCAGGATCGCTTGATCGGCCAAACAGTCGGTGCGCTCAGTGCAGCGTCACGCCGGTCTTGGACTGCAGCTCTTCCATCGTCACCCCCGGGGCCAGTTCCACCACCTTGAGCCCGTGCGGCGTGATGTCCATCACGGCCAGATCGGTGATGATGCGGTCCACCACACCGACGCCGGTCAACGGCAGGGTGCAGCTGGGCAAGATCTTGAAGTCAATCGTGCCATCCTTCTTTTTGGCCACGTGTTCCATCAGCACCACCACACTTTTCACGCCGCCCACCAGGTCCATGGCGCCGCCCATGCCCTTGATCATCTTGCCCGGAATCATCCAGTTGGCCAGGTCGCCGGTCTCGCTCACCTGCATGGCACCCAGAATGCTCAGGTCGATCTTGCCGCCACGAATCATGGCAAAGCTGTCGTGGCTGCCAAAAATGCTGGAGCCGGGGATGGTGGTGACCGTTTGCTTGCCGGCATTGATCAGGTCGGCATCCACCTTGTCGTCGGTGGGAAACGGGCCAATGCCGAGCATGCCGTTTTCACTTTGCAGCCAGACTTCGATCTCCGGGTTGACAAAGTTGGCGACCAGCGTGGGCAGGCCAATGCCCAGGTTCACATAAAAACCGTCCTGCAATTCCTTGGCGGCCAAAGCGGCCATTTCGTCGTGTGTCCAAGCCATGATCAAACTCCAGTCTTAACGG
>JALNWC010000188.1 GCA_023231075.1 Rhodoferax sp. | reverse complement strand
TTCTGCGGCTGGGCGGCATCAAATCGCTCTACTCGGACAGCTACTTCACACCGGAAGAGTTTGCCCAAGCCTACGGGCTGTCGCACTACCAGGCATTGAAGTCCAAATACGACCCGGCCGGGCGCATGTTGGGCCTCTATGAGAAGTGCGTGCTGCGCGGATGAGTCAGATGGCTCGATGCTTCGTTATCAAATTCTTTATTGCGGCCTTCCCCGACCTGCAATGGAAAATGGAGGGCGCACCATTGGTCACCCAAGACGCGATTGCCTTTCAGTGGATATTCACCGGCACCCACACCGGCATTCCAGTGGACTGCGACAAGCCCACCGGCAAGCCCATTGCGTTTCGTGGTGTGTCGATGATCCGCCTCAGAGGCGGCAAAATCGCCTACCAGGGCGACTACTACGATGCGCTGACCTTCCGCAGTCAGGTGGGTTTGCCAGCGGTGTGCCCTGTTGCGGCTGCAGCACCAGCAATGCCCGCAGCCCAGCAGGCGAACGCCGATTCTGTGTCACTGGATACCGCATGCGCAGAACTTGAAGCAGGTTAAAGACGGCGTTCGCTGCAGGTCCACTCCAGGATCTGCCAGTGACCTCCGCAAACCGGGCTGTCGATGGCGGCTTGTGTGGCATTGCGCTGATGAACAGCCATGGGCAAGCACGCACCTTTGAGTGCGGGCAAGGTCGAGGACTCAACCGTCCACTGACCGACTTCCAACGTCCCGAACGAAATTTCAAAATCCAGCAGCGCGACAGCATGCTCGGGGTGTTTGACCACCACATCAACCAGGGTCTGCCCGGCTTGTGTGCCTGGCGGCCAGGCCATGCACCGGGGCCGCACGTGCATGGCGTAGCGGCCCGCCACCAAAAAGCGTTCCTGCGTGTCGCCACCCGCCTCGTCCAGCCCGGCCAGCGCGATGTAAGGCCCGGTGGAGTCCGGCAGCCGTTCCCAGATTTCCAGATAAGGTGCGTGCACGCCGGTCTCGATCACACGTTCCGGCGCCTCGAACACCATCAGCCCCGCATCGACATCGGCGCGCGGTGGCTGAAAATCAAGACGGCGCTGCCAGGTACATACCTCACCGCTGGCCTGATGCGCCACCTGGGTCACGCCGCAAAATCCTTGCTGGCTGGCCAGTTGAAGCAGCGCGTCAGTCCCCGGTGCCATGGCCGGGATGCGCAGGTCGGCGTGCCAAAGACTGGTCTGCAACCAGCGCACAAAGGTGTGCTCATCACGCTGCTGCGGGGTTTCCAGCAGTCGGCGTGCCCAGACACCACGGTAGTGATCAGGTACGGGCGTCATTCGCAGGCCACTGGAAACGGCGGCAGGCTGCGGTAAAAGGCCATGTCATGGTTCGGCCAGATCACCGCGCCGGTGTTGCGCGCCAGCGCCTTGAGTTTGCGGATGCTCGCCACCGCCTGGGCTTCACGGCCTTGCCACAGGGTGCCGGGAGCGACTTCGTCATCCAGGTTTTCCTGCAGGTCGGCGGCGTCGCCCGCGAGCAAAACGGGCGGCCCTTTGGGCAACTCGATCAGCAGCGACATGTGCCCGACCGTATGCCCCGGCGTGGCCACGGCTTGCACACCGGGCAGCACGCTGTACTCGCCCTGCTGCAGGCAAAAGGGCAAGGGCGCACCCGCATCGTCGAGCAGATCATCGGCAAACACGGCAGGGTCGGCGCCACTGCGCGCGGCGTTGACCTCGTCGTGCTGCACATGAATGTCGGCACCGCAGCCACAGCGCTTGAGCTCCTTCAAACCACCGGCATGGTCAAAATGCAGATGGCCAATGAAGATGACATCCACATCCGCCGCGGTCAGCCCCAAACGCGCCAGGTGATGGGGGACGCGTTGCTGCTCCAGCATCTCGGGCGCCCCGAACGCGAACAGCTCCGGGTTGTAGTAACGGGCGCTGACGACAGGGTCATGGATCTTGGCGTGGTCGCAACCCACGTCATACAAAATGCGGCCATTCGCGGTTTCGATCAAATAGGCCAGGATGGGCGCCTCGATCTGCTGCCCGCGCCCCCGGTTCAGGGTCGAAATGGATTTGTCGTAGCGATGGGTGGCGGTGAGCAGCGGCCACAGTTTTTTGACTTGTGTCATGCGAACCTCACTGACCAAAACCGCTTTCAATCGCCTGGGCCATGCGCACGGCGACTTCCTGCGCCAGCAGGCGGCCTTTGTCCGCGCTGGAACCTTTGGCCGAGGACAACACGCCCGACGCGGGCACCCAGTCGGGGCGCGTGGGGTACATGTCGTAAGGCGGAAAGTCGGCCGGTCCATCGTCGGGGATCAGGTCCAGGCGCACCAGCGACGGGTGGTAGTGCAGCATCATCGAGGTTTCCAGCACGGCCGCATGCTCCAGTGCAAAACCGGGAAAACCCTGCGGGAACACATCGGCCAGGGTATCGGGGGTCATGAAGTCCCAGTATTCGAGCCGCATGACTTCAAGCTGGGTGCCGGGGCCAGCATCGCGCAGCCCCAGGTCAATGCCCTCGATCAAAAACCACTGGTTCTCGTAATGGCCGTTGACCACCACCAGCCTGGTGACGCCATGGCGGGCAAATTCGCGCACCGCATCCCGCACCGAACCAATCAGGGTGGCCGCATCGACGCTGGTGGTGCCGCAAAAATGCTGGCCGCCGCCACACTTGGGTTGGGACTTGTAGCCATAAGACAGCGTGGGCGCCACCAGACCCCTCACGCGCGCGGCCGCATCCGCCGCCACCGAGGCCGACAGCAGGCCATCGGTGCCCAGCGGCAAATGGGGTCCGTGCTGCTCCAGCGCACCGACCGGCAACAGGATGGGCGGTTGGTCACGGCTGATGCGGCTCTGGTAGTCGAGCCAGGACAGTTGGTTCATCCAGACAGTGCTCATGGGGTTTCCTTTTCCAAAATTGAAGTGGCGGGTGTTGGCGACCCGGTGTCGGTGGCCTCGATCAGTGCGGCGCAGGCAATCAGCGCGCCGCCCACCCATTCCTGGGCAGACAAAGCTTCGCCGCCCCACCAGGTGGCGGTGAGCACGGCCACCAGCAGTTCGGCCAGCATGACCACCCCGGCGCGACCGCTTTCCATGTGGGTGACGCCAAATTGCCAGGTGGCGGTGGCCAGCAGCAGCCAGCCAAAACCGTAGGCCAGGACCGCCAGCGACACCGGCAGCGACACGTCAGGAACGGGCGAGCCCAGGCCCAGCACCCAGAGTCCGGAGAGCAGGCCGCAGCCCAGAAACACGGCCGCTGTTTTGGAGCGAATCGGAATGGCCTGGCCGGCCCGTGCGATGACGTTGTTGCCGGCAAACGCCAGCCCGGCCGTGAGCGCCAGCACGTCGGCCACACTCAAGGCGGTGCTGAAGGCCTGCGCCCCGCCCAGCACCAGCCAGAGCCCGGCCAGCGCCACGGCCACCGCCAGCTTGCGCCGGCCACCGACCTGCTCTTTCAAAAACAGCCAGCCGCCGAGCACCGACCACACCGGCGACAGGTAAAACAGGAACATGACACGCACCACGTCGCCCAGCATCAAGGCGTTGACAAACGAGGTGTTGGCCCAGCCGCCCACCAGCGCCAGGGCGATCAGCAGGCCGGTTTGCGCGCGCCACGCCGTGCGTTCGCGCCACAGGGTTGCGGCCAGCACCAGGCCCACCGGGCCATAGACCAGCAGCGACAACACCGGCCCGCCCAGACCGACCTCGACAAACTGCTTCAAGGGCCACCAGGACAGGCCCCACAGCGAGGATGAGAACAGCAACACCAGCAAGGGCAGCGCCGGGGATCGGGTGGTGGTAGTCATGGCATCACCGAGCCGCCATTGGGCCCGAGTACCTGGCCGCAATAAAAGCGCGACAGGTCCGAGGCCAGAAACAGCGCCGTGGCCGCGACCTCTTCGGGCTCGGCAAAGCGCCGCTGGGGAATGTCGAGTTCCTTTTGAATTGACTCGGCGCTCATGGATTCAAGCGCCACCATGGCGGTATTGACCGGCCCCGGCGCAATGGCGTTGACGCGAATGGCCGGTGCAAACTCGCGCGCCAATGACCGGGTCAGGCCGATCACACCGGCCTTGGCCGCGCAGTAGGGGGCCAACTGGGAGCGCCCCAGAATGCCCAGGTCCGAGGCGATGTTGATGATCACGCCCTGCTGGCGCGCCACCATGGCGGGCAGGAAAGCGCGTGCGGTCAGGAACACCGAGGTGAGGTCGGTGCCGAGCATGCGGTCCCAATCGGCCTCGGTCGTCTCCAGAAACGGTTTTTCCTGGATGATGCCGGCGTTGTTGACCAGAATATCCAGCGCACCACAGGCCGTCTGAACTTGCGCCGCCAGCCGGGCCACGTCCGCCGCCGCACTGACATCGGCTTCCAGCGCCCAGGCCGGCACGCCCAGGCTTTGCAATTCCTGCACCAGTGCCTGCGCCTGTGCCGCTTGCCCCAGGTGGTTCACCACCACGGCGGCGCCGGCTTGCGCAAAGGCCAGGGCAATGGCACGGCCAATGCCGGTCGCGGCGCCGGTGACCAGGGCGGTGCGCCCCTTGAGGGACAGGTTCAGGGCAGCCGCCGTCACGCCATCACCTCGCCGTTGCTCACCACCAGGGCCTGGCCGGTGAGCGGCGCGGCGTCGGCGCTGGCCAAAAACAGGTAGACGCCGGCAATGTCGGCGGGCGCCAGCATGCCGGGCAAGGCTTGTTGTGCCAGCAAATCGCGTTCGACCTCGGCCTCGCTGCGGCCCTGCTGCTGCGCCATGCTGGCGAGCGAGCGCATGGCGGCGTCGGTACGGATCCAGCCCGGGCACACCGCATTGACGCGGATGCCGCGCCCGCCCAGCTCAAACGCCAGCGAGCGGGTCAGGCCGATGACCGCGTGTTTGCTCGCCACATAGGCCGAAAAATCGGCGACCCCGGTCTTGCCCCAGATCGAAGACTGGTTGATGACGCGGGCGCCCGCGGGCATCAGCGGCAGCAGCGCGCGCGTCAGCCGCACCATGCCCAACACGTTGTTGTCGAGCAGGCTGGCCCAGCGCGCCATGGCGTCCGGCGCCGGGCTGTCGATGGGCGTGGGGTATTCCACCCCCGCGTTGTTGACCAGCACGTCCACCCTGCCCCACTGGTTTTGCAGGCGAGACGCCAGCGCCGCCACCTGCGCGTCGTCCCCCAGGTCACACACGGCGGTCATCACCTCAGTGTGCCCGGGCAGCGCCTCGGCGAGCGCTTGCAGCGGCGCCGCAACCCGGTCGAGCAGCAGCAGGCGCACGCCCTGCGCGGCAAAAGCCTGCGCCAGTCCCTGGCCAATGCCGCCCGCGGCGCCAGTCAGCACCACCGTTTTGCCCTGCAAGGCGTAGTCCGGCTTCAACTCACACCGCCGTCAGAAAAGACACGCCGACCGCACCCAGAAAGCCATCGGCACGGCCGGGTGTGCCGGGCGCCTGCACCTGGCCGTAGTCGCTGGCCAGCACACGCTTGACGCGGTTGATGTGAAAACTGCGCAGCAACTCACGCACCGGCGTCACCTGGGCGTAGTCGTCCGCGTACAACTCGCGGTGGAACGCCGGCAGGCGGTGCCAGGGCGCCGTGGGGCGCTCGTGGTGCGCGTTGTGGTAGCCAAAATTCAACCACAGCAGGTTGAGCCAGGGGCGGTTCAGACCCACGACATTGCTGAAGGTATGGGCCTGCTCGTAGGCGCGGTCGCGCAGTTTGTCGGCCGGGATGGGCTTGTCGTCGAGGATCGGATAGGCGTCGTAGGTGTGCTGAAAACAGTCGGCAAAACGCAGCACTGTGACGAACACCAGGTAAGCCAAAAAGTAAAGCAACAGCGCTTTGGGAGACCACCAGCCCAGCAGGGCAAAGGCACCCAGACGGACCGCAGCCACACCCAGAATGCGGCCCCGGGCGGCGCGCTTGCGCTCATCCTGAAACGGCAGCGCCAGCACAAAGGCCCGCATCAGGAATTCAACCGCCGGAAAATAAGCCCACTCCAGCGCCAGCACGGTGTTGCGAAACCAGGCCGGCGAGCGCAGCAGGAAGTTGCGC
>JALNWC010000187.1 GCA_023231075.1 Rhodoferax sp. | reverse complement strand
GCCCAACGCGCTGGGGGTCACCCTGTCGATGGCCAAGTTCAACAAGATCCTCAAGCTGGACCCGGTGTCGCGCACGGCGCGGGTGCAATGCGGTGTGCGCAACCTGGCCATCAGCGAGGCGGCTGCCCCCCTGGGCCTGTATTACGCGCCCGACCCCAGCAGCCAGATTGCCTGCACCATTGGCGGCAATGTGGCCGAAAACTCCGGCGGTGTGCATTGCCTCAAATACGGCCTCACGCTGCACAACATCGTCAAGCTCAAGGGCTTCACCATGGCAGGCGAGCCGGTTGAGTTCGGCTCGGACGCGCTGGACGCGCCCGGCTACGACCTGATGAGCGTGGTGATTGGCTCGGAGGGCATGCTGGCGGTGGTGCTGGAAGTCACCGTCAAGCTCATCCCCAAGCCGCAACTGGCGCGCTGCATCATGGCCAGCTTCGACGACATCCGCAAAGCCGGTGATGCCGTGGCTGCCGTCATTGCCGCCGGCATCATCCCGGCCGGGCTGGAAATGATGGACAAGCCCATGACGGCGGCGGTGGAGGACTATGTGCATGCGGGCTATGACCTGACAGCCGAGGCCATTCTGCTGTGCGAGAGCGATGGCACGCCCGAAGAGGTCGAGGAAGAAATCGGCCGCATGAGCGCCGTGCTGCTGGCCGCGGGCGCCACCAAAATTGCGCTGAGCCAGAACGAGCAGGAACGCCTGAAGTTCTGGAGCGGGCGCAAGAACGCGTTCCCCGCCAGCGGCCGCATCAGCCCCGACTACATGTGCATGGACAGCACGATTCCGCGCAAGCGCGTGGCCGACATTCTGCTGGCCATCCAGCAGATGGAAAAAAAATACCAGTTGCGCTGTGCCAACGTGTTCCACGCCGGCGACGGCAACCTGCACCCGCTGATTCTGTTTGATGCCAACGACGCCGACCAGCTGCACCGCTGCGAGCTGTTTGGCGCCGACATTCTGGAAACCAGCGTGGCCATGGGCGGCACCGTGACCGGCGAAC
Organism: Rhodoferax sp.; assembly: GCA_023231075.1. Lineage (GTDB taxonomy): Bacteria > Pseudomonadota > Gammaproteobacteria > Burkholderiales > Burkholderiaceae_C > Rhodoferax. Next base: position 5,027 of record JALNWC010000187.1, on the reverse strand, counting down.
ACGGCGTCGGGGTGGAAAAGCTCAACAGCATGTGCGTGCAATTTTCAGCCACGGAAAACGAGCAGATGTTTGGCGTCAAACGCGCCTTTGACCCGCAAGGCCTGCTCAATCCGGGCAAGGTCATTCCGACGCTGAACCGCTGCGCCGAATACGGCAAGATGCTGGTGCGTGGCGGCCAGATCAAACACCCCGACCTGCCCCGGTTTTAACGTCGACGCCGCATGAACGGCTTGGTCAAGCCGTTTTCGGTGGCGGCAACATGGGCTCGTCCTCGGCGATCAATTGCGCCGCCCAGGGCGCCAGCTTGGTGGTATCGGCGCGCAGCACCTCCTGCTTGACCGCGAGGATTTGCGCCGGATGCATGGAAAAGCTGCGCAAACCCATGCCCAGCAGCAGCCGGGTCATGCTCACATCACCCGCCATTTCGCCGCACAGGCTGATCGGCTTGTCTTGCGCCAGGCCCTCGGCAATGGTGTTGGCCACCAAGCGCAACACCGCCGGGTGCATCGGGTCATAGAGGTGCGCGACCGATTCATCAGCCCGGTCAATCGCCAGGGTGTACTGAATCAAATCATTGGTGCCGATGGACAAAAAGTCAAAGTACTTGAGAAACACCTTGAGCGTCAGTGCGGCTGCGGGGATTTCAATCATGGCGCCGATCTGGACCGGCCCATAGGCCACGCCACGGTTGTCCAATTGCACGCGGGCGTGGTCAATCAGCGCCATGGTCTGGCGGATTTCACGGGCATGTACCAGCATCGGGACCAGCAGATGCACCCGGCCATAGGCCGCCGCGCGCAAAATGGCACGCAGTTGCGTCAGGAACATGGCAGGGTCGGCCAGGCTCCAGCGAATGGCGCGCAAACCCAGGGCCGGGTTCAGGTGGGCGTCGTCGCGCAGGGTGTCATCGAGCGGCTTGTCGGCACCGACGTCGACCGTGCGGATCGTGACCGGCAGGCCCTGCATGCCCTCCACCGCGCGCCGGTATGCCAGGTACTGCTCTTCCTCGTTGGGCAACTTGCCGCGCCGCCCCATGAACAAAAATTCGCTGCGGAACAGGCCCACGCCGACCGCACCGGCCTTCATCGCCGAAGCCGCATCATCGGGCATTTCGATGTTGGCCAGCAGTTCAACTTTTTGCCCGTCCAGCGTCACGGCCGGGGTGTGCAGCAGGCGCGCCAGACGGCCGTGCTGGAGCTCGACCTGGCGTTGCTTGAAGCCATATTCGGCCAGGATGATCGGCGACGGGTCGACCACCACCACACCGGCATCGCCGTCGATCACGACCCAGTCGTCCTGCTGAATCAGGTGGCTGCTCAGACGCGCGCCCACCACCGCCGGAATGTCCAGACTGCGCGCCACGATGGCGGTGTGCGAGGTCTTGCCGCCGACGTCGGTGATAAAACCAGCGAAGACGCTTTGCTTGAATTGCAGCATGTCCGCTGGCGACAGATCGTGCGCCACCAGGATCAGGGGAACATCAACGGTGTCATCGAGCAACAAATCCTGTTGCGACGTCTTGCGCTCCTGGCGCCCCAGCGGCTGGATCAACGGTGAAGAATCGCCGCGCATGACGCGCAGGATTTTTTCGGTGATTTGCTCCAGATCGGCCTTGCGTTCACGCAGGTACTCGTCTTCCATTTCATCAAACTGGCGCGCCAGGACGTCCAGCTGGGACGTCAGCGCCCACTCGGCGTTGTAGAGCCGGTTTTTGATCCAGTGCTGCACACCGTCCGCCAATTCCTGGTCCTGCAACAGCATCAGGTGCACATCGAGCAGCGCCGACAACTCATGCGGCGTCTCCTTGGGGCCCATGTGGCCAATGCTGGTCTGCAGGCGGCGAATTTCGGCCATGACCGCATCGCGGCCGTCGCGCACCCGGTTGATCTCGGCGGCCACCTGCGAGGGCTCAATGAAGTAATGGGCGACATCCAGTCGGCTGGAGGCCACCAGCACGGCCCGCCCGATGGCGATGCCCCGGGCCACGGCCAGACCGTGAATGGCAAAGGTCATTCACCTTCTCCGAATTTGTCTGCCACCAGATGCAACAAGGCTTCCATGGCCTGTTGCTCCTGCTCGCCATGGGTTTCAATTTCGATCTGGGAACCCATGCCGGCGGCCAGCATCATCACGCCCATGATGCTTTTGGCATTGACGCGACGCTCACCGCGCGACATCCAGACTTCGCACGAAAAGCTGCCGGCCAGTTTGGTCAACTTGGCGGAAGCCCGCGCATGGAGCCCCAATTTATTGTTGATGGTCGTCGTGATTTTGATCATTTTTTTTGCGTTGTTGATTTTGCGGCGCCGTGACGGCCACTTGCATCACGCCCTGAGTCCCTCCGGCGAGCACGCGCGCCACCAGCACATCCATGGATTCATTGCGGTAGGTGATGGCCCGCAGCAGCATGGGCAGGTTGACGCCAGCCACCAGCCGGGAGCTCACGCCGTCGGCCAGTTTCTGCGCCACGTTGCAGGGAGTGGCGCCAAACATGTCGGTGAGGATCAGCGTTCTCTCGGCGTTGAGCAGGGCCATGGTCAGGCGTGCGGTTGCCAGGGATTCGTCGGTCGGCGTGTTGGGTTGGACATCCAGCACCGCCAGCGACGACGCAGCATCAGGAAAGACATGCAGCACACACTGACGCAAGGCGGTCGCCAGGGGCGCATGCGCAATGATGAAAATACCGTTGTTCATGTCATTCACGGGGGGCTTCAGTGGTCAAGGTTCCGGCGCTGACTTACCGGCTTGAAGGCGTGGGCGAATTATGACTTTTTGTGGCCACAAAGTACGCGTAAGCCGCCACAGTACAGAGCAAATAGATCGTCATCGCCATTTGAAAAGCGGGGACCTCAGCCCATCCCCAGGTCCGAAAGCCGTCAATCACCAGGCCAATACCCCACTGAACCGCAAACACGCCGGCAAAAATCAGCAGGTTGTAGGACGCCAGGGCACGCCCGGCCAGGTTAGCCGGAAAAGCCATGGCCACCGTCGGCTGCGCCAAGGAAACAAAGGTGCAGCTCATGCAATACAGGGCCCAGGCCAGCGCAGCCCAAACACCTACGCTGGAGCCTGCCGCAATGATCAGGGCGAGCAGGACAAAACTCAAGGGCAGGCCGACACTGATCAGGCGATCGGCGCTATACCCGCGGCGCGCCAGCCGGGGGTAAATCATGCCCCAGGCCCAGAAACTGCTCAACATGCCGATATTGAGCCAAAACAGGCCCACGGCCGCTTGCAAAGGTGAAAAACCGGCCACACGGATCATCCAGGGCGTGACCCACAGGGTTTGCATGGCGATCATGCCGCCATAAATGAAGAAGGCCATGGGCGCCATGCTTCTGAAATAGGGGTGGCGCCAAACTGCGCCATAGCCGGGCCGGGCTGTGGGCAGGGCATCCGTATCAGCCACAACAGCGACGTTTTGCCACCGCGGCGCCTGCCAGGTGATCAACACCATGGCCAGCATCACCAGGGCCGCCAAACCCCAAAACAGCGCGCGCCAGCCCACCAGGGGCATCAGCCACTGCACGGGCAAGGTGGATGCCACCATGCCAAACGAGCCGGTCATCAGCATCCAGGAATTGGCGCGCATTTGCGAGCTGGCGGCGAACCAGCGCCGGTAGCCGGTCAGCGGCGCCATCAGGCAGGCACTCACGCCGACCCCGGTCAGGATGCGCGCGAGCAACAGGTTCTGAAAACTGTCTGCCATGGCGAAGGCCACGCAGCCCAGCACGGCCACCAGCAAGAAATACAAAATCACTTTTTTGGGACCGTGGCGGTCCAGCCAGGCCCCCAAAGGCAGCTGGGTCGCGGCGAACCCCAAAAAATAGCCCCCGGCAAGCAAGCCCAGGTCCTGCGCACTCAGGGCAAACTCGTGTGTCAGCGTGGGCGACAGCGTGGCCGTGATGGCGCGAATCAGGGAAGAAAGAAAATAGGCAAAGGCAAAGGCAACAAACACCAGAATGGCGGTGCGCCGGGGCATCTGCACGGTCAAGCTCACGTCAGCCATCAGGAGCGCAAGGCTCCAAATACTTTTTGCAGCACGGCACTGCCGCTACCCACCGGGATCCGCATGTCGCGCGCCAAGGGCACTGCGCTTTCCGCCGCCTGGTTCATGGCCACGATGAGTTCATCCAGGCGAGCGCCCTGACCCAATTTGCGCAACAGTTTGGCCGCATCGTCCAGCACGCCCGGCAGCGGAATACGCACCTTGTCATTGCCCAAAAATCCATTGGACTGGCCCAGCGATGTGACGGCGGCCGTGGCGCCTTTTTCCAGCGCCAGCTTGAGCCCCTGTGACGCCTGGGCGTTGCTCAGGTCGTTGAGCGACTGTGCGTTTACTCTTGTCATCACACCCAGACAATAAGCGGCGAGCAGGGCGCTGGATAAAGCTTTAAAACGGCGTTGATTCATGAGCGTGCTCTGGATGGTGCATGGAATGGACACATCTTAACGCTGCGTCTGAGGCGGGCATGCGCCAATGCCAGGCGCATGCCCGGACTGTCAATCATTTGGTGCGGAAGTCGTCATGACATGCTTTACACGTGCCGCCGGTGGCGTTGACAGCGGCCTTGATGCCGTCGAGATTGCCTGACTTCGCGGCCACCGCCAGCTTGACCATTTCGGTTTCCATTTTTCTGGCGTAGTCGTCAAACTTGGCTTTGCTGGTCCAGATCTCGGGCTTGGCCTTGCTCTCCGGTTTGTCGGTTCCGGGGCCAAAACCGGCCCAGGGCAATTTTGAAACAAATTCAGCAACGGCGGCACTGTCGGCAGCCACCTTGGCATCAAACGGGATCTTCCCCGCGGCCATACCGGCCACACGCGAAAAATTTTGCTGCATCACAAACAAGGCGCTTTGGCGGTACTTGACCGCCTCTTCTGCCTTGGCAAATTGCGCCGACGCGGGTGCGGCCATGGTCAGCGCCGTGGCTGCCAGCAGACAAACCGTGAGTTTTTTCATGGGAGACCTTTCATGGTTAAACTAATAGATGGGGTCGCAAAGTGTATGAGAATTCGCTTATGCACAT
>JALNWC010000186.1 GCA_023231075.1 Rhodoferax sp. | reverse complement strand
TGAAACCCGCATCAAGGGCAAGCTGTTTACCCGTGCGTTGGGAGAATGGCCTGCCGTGTCGATTGACCAAGCCAAGACCGAAGCGCACCGACTGCGTGGGCTGTCCGAGCAAGGCACCGACCCGCGAGAGCTGGAGCGCCAGCAACAGGCCAGCCAAGCCGCCGATAAAGCCGCCGCCGCCGTGCAAGCCGTGACCGTGGGCGAGGTTTGGACTGTCTACATGGACGCACGCAAGCCGCATTGGGGGGCACGGCACCATGCCGACCATGGCAAGCTGATTCAAGCCGGTGGACTGCCTGCCAAGCGTGGCACCCGTGGCCGTGGCGTGACCATTGCCGGGCCGCTGCATTCACTGATGGCATTGCCACTGCGTGACCTGACCGCGCCAGTCATCGAGGCTTGGGCCGCGACCGAGGCCAAGACCCGCCCAACGTCTGCCCGGCTGGCATGGCGCTGCCTCAAGGCATTTTTGACCTGGTGCACTGAACAGACCGAATATGCGCCAGCAATGGCCGCAGTGAACCCAGCCAAGACCAAGAAGGCACGCGAGGCACTGGGCAAGGCCGGCATCAAGCAAGATGCCCTATTGCGGGAACAACTTCCTGCCTGGTTCGCCGCCGTGCAAAACGTATCGAACCCGGTGGCTTCTGCCTACCTGCAAACCCTGCTGCTGACTGGCGCGAGGCCGGGCGAAGTGTTGGGCCTGCGCTGGGACGACATAAACACCAAGTGGCACGGGTTGACCATCCGTGACAAGGTTGAAGGCGAGCGCGTGATACCGCTTACCCCGTTTGTCTCGCACCTGGTGCACGCCCTGCCGCGCCGCAGCGAATGGGTGTTTTCAAGCGCCAGCAAAGGCCAAACCCTGAGCATTCCACGCAACCCGCACAACCAAGCCTGCAAGGTGGCCGGCATCGAGGGCCTGACCCTGCATGGCCTGCGCCGTTCATTCAAGTCCCTGACCGAGTGGCTGGAAATACCCGCTGGCGTGGTGGCGCAACTGATGGGACACAAACCCAGCGCAACCGCTGAGAAGCATTACACCGTGCGCCCGCTTGACCTATTACGTGTGCATCACGAAAAGATTGAAGCGTGGATTCTGGAACAAGCCGGGGTGTCGTTTGACGCCAAGGCAGAGCCGGGCAAACTGCGGGTGGTGGCTGGTTGACTTGCATTATTAATAAACGTAACTACAATAGCCCATGACGACAATCACCTACGACCCAGCAAAGGACGCATCGAATCGGTTGAAGCATGGCGTATCGCTGGCGCTGGCAAACGAACTTGAATGGGACACGCTCGAATGCAAGTCAGACACGCGCCGCGACTATGGTGAACTGCGCCAGATTGGTTATGCCATTGCAGGAAGCCGCCTGTATTGCGTGGTGTTTGTCGACCGTCCTGAGGATGCCCCTACCGAGCGCCGCATCATCAGTCTGAGAAAAGCCAACCGTCGAGAGGTGAATCACTATGCCGAAAACAGTTAAAACCCGAAGCGGCCGCGTGCTGGCTCTGCCAACACTGGCCGAAGATGCCACTATTGCCGCTGGCATAGCCCAAGACCCCGACACCTACGAGCCGAGCGACCTTGAACTTGGCTTGATGCGCCGCCCTGGGCGACCTATGGGCAGTGGCACCAAGAGACAAATCACATTGCGTCTGGATGCAGACCTGATAGACACATTCAAGGCATCCGGCGACGGCTGGCAAACCCGCATCAATGCCGTGCTGCGTGATGCCGTGGCGCATGGCGTGGTGAAGCAATAACCGTTTTTTGCCCCAGCTAGACCCGCTTCGAAACCGGGTTGAAAAGCCAAGCCCTCGATTGGCCTGCTGGTGCACCCTAAGATGTAGTGGCCACTGAGTGACTCTTGTTTGAATGTTTGCGAATTATTAACCGTTAACCGGGCTTTGGCTGATAGACGCGGTCACATAAAAATTTATTTCAACAAGCAGCACGTTTGTTCTGACGTCAACCCGACATCAGCAGTCCAGACAGTCACGGGTGCGTCAAAGTCCGCGTAGACGCTCCAAGCCCCGACCGAACCAAGCAGCCAATCGAAGCACCTGCCCCAGCCCCACGACGGTTCATCCCGCAAGACACTTGTAGCAGGCAAGCGAAGTCCCATCACCAAGGCGGCTTCCACCGAACCCACGCAGAACCTCAGCAAGTCTCATTCGTTCCATCCGGACATGAAAAAAGCCCACTACGATTTCTCGTAAGGGCTTCATTCACTGGCATATATTGGCTCCTCGACCTGGGCTCGAACCAGGGACCTACGGATTAACAGTCCGGCGCTCTACCAACTGAGCTATCGAGGAACAAGCCCCAGATTATAGGGGAGTTTTTTCGCTGTTTTGACTGGCGTCGGCAAAATTTGCATGCTTCAGTTGTCCCTGCTGATTGGCGCTGATACGCGTGATGTGTCAGACCGGCGCACTCGGTCATAATTTAACGCTCATTACCAGTGTCTTCTGCCATGACCCGAACCATCCAACAACTTTTCGACCTCAACGGTCAAACAGCCGTGATCACGGGCGGCTCGCGCGGTCTCGGCTTGCAAATGGCGCAGGCACTGGGCGAGGCGGGTGCGCGCATCATGCTGTGCGCACGCAAGGCCGACGAACTTGAGATGGCCTGCGCCGACCTGCAGGATGCCGGTATTGACGCGCGCTGGGTGGCGGCCGATTGCGCGGTCGAGGCCGACCTGCAAAAGCTGGTGTCCGAGACCTTGCAGCGCATGGGCGATGTGGACATTCTGGTCAACAACGCCGGTGCCACCTGGGGTGCCCCGGCGCAAGACCACCCGGTGGCCGCCTGGGACAAGGTGATGAACCTGAACGTGCGCGGCTACTTTTTACTCAGTCAACTGGTGGGCAAGCAGAGCATGATCGGGCGTGGCGGGCGCATCATCAACGTGGCCTCGATTGCCGGACTGGGTGGCAACCCGCCTGGCATGACCACCCTGGCCTACAACACCAGCAAGGGCGCGGTGATCAACTTCACCCGTGCGCTGGCTTGCGAGTGGGGTCGCTACGGTATCAACGTCAACGCGATTTGTCCGGGGTTTTTCCCTAGCAAGATGTCGGCGGGTACCTTGGCCGTGCTGGGGGCCGACAAGCTGGCAGCAAGCGCACCGCTGCAGCGCCTGGGCGATGGTGAAGACCTGAAAGGCGCCACTTTGCTGTTTGCCAGCGCGGCGGGCAAGCACATCACCGGCCAATGCCTGGCGGTGGACGGCGGCGTGAGCGCCCTTATTGGAGGTTGAAAAATGGATTTTGGCGTTGCGATTCCTTTTGTCGAGCATCTTGGTTTTGAGCTCACGGTGTTTGCCGACGGGCGCTCTGAGCTGATGTATGACCCGCGTCCTGAGCATCTGAACTCTTTTGCGGTGACGCACGGCGGCGCCCTCATGACGCTGCTGGACGTGACCATGGCGGTGGCCGCGCGCAGCGTGCAAAAGGACATGGGTGTGGTCACCATCGAGATGAAAACCAGCTTCATGCAAGCTGCGCGCGGCCCGCTCACGGCGCGCGGGCATCTGATGCACCGCACCGCCACCATGGCATTTACCGAAGGCACGGTGTTTGACGCGCAGGGCAAAGCCTGCGCCCACGCCACCGGCACCTTCAAATACATGCGTCGTCTGGCCACCGGCCCCAGGAGCGTGCACGCGCTGCAAACCATCGCCACCGATTGATTAATTTTTGCAGATCAGGAAACAGGAGCGGACAGCATGACATTCAAACTCTGGTCCGTGGGATCATCCAAGTCCCATGAAACGCAAGAAGCGCGCACCCCGGTTTGGCGCCTGATGTCGTTCGAGGATTTGCGCGTGGGCGAGTTGTACGAGGTATTGCGCCTGCGCAGCGAGGTGTTTGTGGTGGAGCAGCAGTGCATTTACCAGGATATTGACGGCGCCGACCGCGAGGCCATGCACTTGCTGGGCGTGCAAGGGCACGAATTGACGGCCTATGCGCGCTGTTTCGAGGCAGGCGTCAAGTTTCCCGAGGCCAGCATTGGCCGGGTCTTGATACGCCAGTGCGCCCGCGGCACCGGTCTGGGTCACACCTTGATGGAGCAGGCGGTGGCAGCGATTTACCAGGTGTGGGGGCCGCAGGCGATTCGCATTGGTGCCCAGGCGCATTTGCAAGGGTTTTATGCCCGACATGGCTTCCAGGATGTCGGCAAGCCCTATCTGGAAGACGGCATTGCGCACCTGGAGATGCTGCGCGAGGCCTGACGGCCGCCACCCTGTGGCACACTCGCAGCCTGGTATTTTTTCGAGCCAGCCTGATGCTGGCTTTTTATTGACTCATGCAAAAAATCATCGCGCAAATCGCGCAAGAAATCAGGGTGCAGGCGCATCAGGTGGTGGCTGCCGTGGCGTTGCTCGACGGTGGCGCCACCGTGCCTTTTATTGCCCGCTACCGCAAGGAAGTGACCGGCGGGCTGGACGACATTCAACTGCGCGAGCTGGAAGCGCGCCTGGGCTACCTGCGCGAGCTGCGCGACCGCCTGCAAACCGTCATCAAGGCCATCGACGAGCAGGGCAAGCTGACGCCTGCGCTGCTGGCCGCGCTGCACGCCGCAAGCACCAAACAGGAGCTTGAAGACCTGTATCTGCCGTTCAAACTCAAGCGCCGCACCAAAGGCCAGCTGGCGCGTGAAGCCGGTCTGGAGCCGCTGGCCGACGCCTTGTTTGCCAACCCCGGCCTGGTGCCGGCTGACGAAGCGCTGGCCTATGTGATTCCGATGCGCCCGGTGGTCGAAGGCGAAGACAAACAGCCTGATTTTTCGACCGTGGCCGCGGTGCTCGACGGTGTGCGCGACCTGTTGAGCGAGCGCTGGGCCGAAACGCCGGCGCTGGTGCAGGACCTGCGCGAATGGCTCTGGCTTGAGGGCCTGCTGCAAAGCAAATTGATGGCCGACAAGGACGAGAACCAGGCCGATGTGGCCAAGTTCCGGGATTATTTTGATTACGACGAGCCCATCAGCCGCGTGCCCTCGCACCGGGCGCTGGCGGTGTTTCGGGGTCGCAGCCTCGATATCCTCGAAGCCAAACTGGTGGTTCCTGAACCATTGCCTGTCATTGCGGGCCTGACCCGCAATCCGGTGCAGTCAGGTGCATGGATGCCGGATCAGGTCCGGCATGACAAGCGTTCGCCGGCCGTGTCGCTGGCCGAAGGGCGCATTGCCCTCAAACTCGGCTGGAGCCACCAGGGCCGCCCGGCCGACGATCTGATCCGCAAATGCGTGGCCTGGACCTGGCGCGTCAAATTGAGCCTGTCCACCGAGCGTGACCTGTTCGCCCGGCTGCGCGAAGAGGCTGAACGTGTTGCCATCAAGGTCTTCGCCGACAACCTGCGCGACCTGTTGCTGGCCGCGCCCGCCGGACCGCGCGTGGTGCTCGGGCTGGACCCCGGCATTCGCACCGGGGTCAAGGTGGCGGTGGTCGACGCCACCGGCAAGCTGGTGGACACCACAACGGTCTACCCGCACGAGCCGCGCAAGGACTGGGACGGCGCACTCCACACCTTGGCCAAATTGTGCGACAAGCACGGTGTCAACCTGATCGCCATTGGCAATGGCACGGCCAGCCGCGAAACCGACAAACTGGCCGCCGATCTGATCAAGCTCATGGCCAAGTCCTCCGAGCGCGCCATGGAAAAAGTGGTGGTCAGCGAAGCTGGCGCCTCGGTGTATTCCGCCAGCGAATTTGCCTCGCAGGAAATGCCCGATGTCGATGTCAGCCTGCGCGGTGCCGCCAGCATCGCCCGGCGCCTGCAGGACCCGTTGGCCGAGCTCGTCAAGATCGACCCCAAGAGCATCGGTGTCGGCCAGTACCAGCACGACGTGAACCAGAGCGACCTGGCCAAAACGCTCGACGCGGTGGTGGAAGACTGCGTCAACTCGGTCGGGGTCGACCTCAACATGGCCAGCGTGCCGCTGCTCAGCCGGGTGTCGGGCCTGAGTGCCAGCGTGGCCAAGGCGGTGGTGCGCTGGCGCGAGGCCAACGGTGCTTTTGCT
>JALNWC010000185.1 GCA_023231075.1 Rhodoferax sp. | reverse complement strand
TGCCAACACGGCCTTCAGTTTCAACACGGTCCCATCGCGTTTCGACGCGCCCACTGCACCAGCCATGCCCGAGGAGCTGCTCCCGTTTACCGTCCGACTGGTCCGCAACGAAGAGGACTTGAACAAAGCCGTCGAGATTCGCCACGCGGCCTATGCCCGCCATCTTCCCACCTTCGCCGAAACACTCAGAAAAGCCGAAACCGATGATGCCGAAAAAGGCGTGGTGGTGTTGCTGGCGGAATCAAAACTTGACGCCTCACCGCTGGGCACCATGCGCATCCAGACCAACCAGTACAAACCGCTGAGTCTGGAACAATCGATCGAGTTGCCTGAATGGCTCAGGTCACGTTCGCTGGCAGAAGCGACCCGCCTGGGCGTCACCAATGAAAAGGGGGGTCGCCTTGTGACCACGGTGCTGTTTAAAGCCTATTTCCAGTACTGCCAGCAAATCGGCGTCGAATGGATGGTGATTACCGCACGCGCGCCCGTTGACCGGACGTATGACCGTCTGCTGTTCAATGATGTCTTCCCGGGTGCCGGCTACATCCCCATTCACCATGTTGGCAATCTGCCGCACCGTGTGATGTCATTCAATGTTGATACAGCCGAGGAGCGCTGGGCCGCAGCCAAACACCCCCTGTTCAACTTTATCTTCCGCACAAATCATCCGGATATTCAACTCGATAGCCCGCCTCAACACTTGATCCCGTCGATGAATTTATCCACACTCTCTGCCCATGGCACCAAGCTTGCCATGTAAGACTGTCCGGGTCGGGAGTTCGCTCATCACAGCGACACCCGGCCCACCCCTCTCTTAGTTTTGGCAAGTGGGAAAAGCGCGCTCGGCCTTATCATGGCAAGGTCGAAATTGGAATACAAAAAATGAAAGAAATGACGGACAAGTCGAGACTTCCCCGCAAGTGGATAGGTCAACTCAGCCAGGGTCTGGATCTGCTGCTGTATGCCTTTTCGACTTACGCGCTACCCATCGTGATCGGGCTGCTGTCTTTGCTGGCCCTTTTTACCTGGAAATCGCAATACGCCGTCACCGCCCCACAACAGTTGCGAATCCAGGTTGTTCAAGAGTCTGCCAACATGATCGAGCCCGCACAAGCGCTGGCACAGTTGCAGAACAGCCCCTTCAGCTCGTTCCACGACACCCGGCTTTCAGAGTCGCCCGTCTGGCTTTCATTCGTGGTTCCCAAAGATGTCGGGAATACCCCGCTGATGGTTGAATTTCCGTCCCGGCATGCCATGGATGTGACGTGCTGGGATGCCAGGACGCTGAGTCCGATGGGCAGCGGCAGCCGCCATGGCACGGCTGGCAGCATCTCTATGGTGAAGGCAGGTTTTGCCCTTGAACTCAGCCCGGAGCAGACCGACCGACCCCTGCTATGTCGCAGCAGTGCCATAGGGCCGGCCCGGCTTTCCGTCCTGAAGTGGCAGGCTGCCGATCTGGAAATGTCTGCCCTCGAGTTCCACCGCAAGTCGGGTCTTTTGGATGGCGGTATTTTAATTTTGGCAGGCTTCATCCTGGTCACAGCCCTGATCAACCGAAATGGCCTGTACCTCTTGTTCGCGGCCTGGCTCGTGATGAATTTGAGGATGGCCTCCCTCTCGGTCGGCTGGGATACGCAATGGTTGGGCAACACCGTTCCGCTGGACTGGCTGCCCCGTCTTCGGGCCATGACCTTGGCCATTTACTATGTGCTGACTGTGCGTCTGTTCAAAGAGCTATTTCGAGATGACTTGACCAAAGTGGCGTCGATGTTGCCATTCAAATTCGTGCAGTGGACATGCGTACCACTGTTACTCTTGTCTGTTTTTGTAGCTTATCAGTCATTTCTACCCTTTATTTGGGTGTTAACTGGCCTAAGTATTTGCGTTCTGGTGTATTACCTCAAACAAATTTTGCAGGAAACACACTCCAGGGTAGCCATGTGGTACAGCGCATCGATCACGATTACTCTGATTGCCAGTCTTTACGAAGTGCTGGCTGCAGCGCTTGGTATCAAAGGTCTGATTGGATCGATCAACAGCGTCACCGCCGCATTGTCGTCAAGCCTGCTGGCAGCGCTGGCAATTGCCGAACAAATACGACTGGAGCATGAACAGCACCTGCAAGTACAGGCCGAACTGGCGCACACTTTTGAGGCCATGCCCATCGGCCTGTTTACCCTGGACCTGCACGGTCGGTTCTTGAGCGCCAACCCGGCCCTGCTCGGCATGCTGGGTCCCCATGTACTGAAAAATGAAGGCCAGGGCTGGCAACAGTATTTCGCCGACGGTGCCTGGACCATGCTGCATCAAATGGTGTCCAACGAAACCCAGAACGAAATGGAAATCAATAGTCGAGCGCTCCCTGGTTCGGCTGGCAGCAAACGCTTTCTGGTCAAGGCAGCCCTGGCGCGCGACAGGATCGAGGGCTCCTTGCAGGACATCACTGAAAAGTCAAGGGCCTCCGCGGATCTGGAATTTCTGGCCAACCATGACCCATTGACCAAAATACTGAACCGGCGTGGGATCGAAAAAGCACTGAGCAGTGCCATCGGCAGACTGTCCGAAGACAAGGCTCTGGCGGTGGCCTACCTTGACCTGGACCGGTTCAAGCTCATCAATGACCTGTTTGGTCATGGCGCTGGCAATGAAGTGCTGCAACAAATGTGCGGGCGCGTGTCAGAGATGCTGTCGCGCGATTTTCAATTTGGCCGCGTCGGTGGCGATGAATTCATCATCGTGTTTCCTGCCACTCCCATCGCCATGGCCACGGTGATGTGCCGGGGACTGATTGACAGCATTGGCAACCAGCCCTTCCGGGTTGGCGACAACGCCTTCAGTGTGCGCTGCTCCATCGGGCTGATTGAAGTCAGCCCCGGCATGCAATTCAATGACGTCATGTCAACAGCCGACCGTGCCTGTCGCCAAGCCAAGTCCAGCAATACCGGTGGCCTCGTGGTGTATGAAAAACATGCCGCAGCGTTTCAGCAGCATGAAGCCGAACTGAAGTTGATTGCCCTGCTCGCCACGCCTTCTGCCACCGAGGGTTTGTACCTCGAAATGCAGCCCATCATGTCACTCACGGCGCCGCATGACTCGCTCAATTTCGAGGTGCTGCTGCGCATGCGCGATCCGCAAGGCCAAGCGGTTCGTACCGACCACTTGATCGCGGCAGGTGAAGCGAGTGGTCGCATGGGCATGATCGACCGCTGGGTCCTGACCACCACGCTGGCCTGGCTCAACACCCATCACAAACAGCTGAAACACACCAAATTCATCTGCATGAATTTAAGCGGTGCGTCACTCAACGACGAAGAAGTCCTGGGTGAAATTTACGCCATGCTGGAGCAAAACATGCCCCTGATAGGCCATTTGTGTCTTGAAATCACCGAAAGTGTGGCCCTCCACGATCTGGACAACACCCGCCGTTTTGTGGACCGGGTACGGGGTTACGGTGCCAAGGTGGCACTGGATGACTTTGGCGCGGGTTACACCTCGTTTTCCTATTTGAAGGAATTCAAGGCCGATCTGCTCAAAATCGATGGCAGCTTCATCGTTGACATGAACCAGCACCCGGTCAACATCGCCATTGTCGAAACCATCGTCAGCCTGGCCAATAACCTGGGCATGAAGGTCATTGCCGAATGGGCCGAGGACAATGCCACCGTGCAAACGCTGGCCGAGATTGGTGTCGACTACGTGCAGGGGTTTGCCGTGGCACGATCACAGCACCCGGACAAACTGCTCGCTGCCAAGTCGTCAGCCAGCTTCATTCAAGACGAGGAGCTTGCCCACTATGTTGCACTGATCGGCAAGGCCAACCCGCCGCAACCCATCGTGGATTTATTTTCCGACCTGCCCCGTAAGGTGCATTGAGACCTGCAGGCCAAGTTGCGTCCAGACCCTTCAAGTTTTTGCGCTCACCACCGACTCAAGGGTGCCCACCCGCCAGCCGCGCGTGTTCGATCTTGATGCACCGATTCATCACCGAGTCCAGCCCGGCGGCACGCGCCAGTTGATCGGCTTCCCGGTTTTCCACGCCGATTTGCTGCCACAGGCACTTGGCGCCGATCTGCACCGCCTCCCGGGCGACGGGCAACACATCTTCGGTGCGACGAAACACGTTCACGATGTCCACGGCAAACGGGATGTCGTGCAGGCTGGCGTAGCAGGTTTCACCCAGGATTTTTTCACCCTTTTCAGCATAGCGCGGGTTCACCGGAACGATCCGATAGCCGTGCGCCTGCATGGTCTGCGACACCTCGAAGCTGGGCCGACTCAAGTCAGCCGACAGGCCGACGACGGCGATGGTGCAGGGCAGGCGCAGCAGATGGCGCAAGGTGGTGGGGTCGATGTTCATGACTTGTTTTCCTTTGTCCCCATTTTGCCATCTGCACGGCAAGCGTCCCGGTAGCGATAATCTCATATGCAATTCAATAGCCCATGGAGCACAGCATGACAGGGAATTCAAACAACAACACGACCGCCCCGGTGGACGTCGTCATCATGGCGGCCGGCAAAGGCACGCGCATGAAAAGCAAATTGCCCAAGGTCTTGCACCAATTGGCCGGGCGCGCCCTGGTGCAGCATGTGGTGGACACGGCGGCGGCCATGTCGGCGCGCCAGGTCACGGTGATCACCGGCCATGGCGCGGATGAAGTGGAAACCGCGCTGGGAGCCAGTGCCGGCGGCCAGTTTGCGCTGAATTTTGTGCGCCAGGAACCGCAGTTGGGGACCGGCCACGCGGTCCAGCAAGCCGTGCCGACACTGCGCGATGATGGCATCGTGGTCATCCTCTCGGGCGACGTGCCGCTGACGCAGGCCGACACCTTGCAGCAACTCATTGCCGCCAGTGCGGGCAGCCGACTGGCCTTGCTGACGATTGATTTTCCCGATCCCACGGGTTATGGGCGCATCGTGCGCAGCGGCGATGCCGTGCGGGCCATCGTCGAGCAAAAAGATGCCACGCCAGAACAGCGCGCCATCACCGAGGTCTACAGCGGCATCATGGCCGTGTCGGCGGCCCAGCTCAAGCGCTGGCTGGCGCGGCTCGACAAGCACAATGCCCAGGGCGAGTATTACCTGACCCAGATCGTCAAATTTGCCGTGGCCGATGGTGTGCCCGTGGTGGCGCACAAGATCACCGACGCCGTGCAGGTGGCCGGCGTCAACAGCCCGGTGCAACTGGCCGAACTCGAGCGCGCCTGCCAGCAGCGCCTGGCGCTGCAGTTGATGGAGCAAGGCGTGCGCCTGGCCGACCCGGCGCGCCTCGACGTGCGCGGCCAACTGCAATGCGCACAGGACGTGTCGATCGACGTGAACTGTGTCTTTGAGGGCGAGGTCAGCCTGGGTGAAGGCGTGCGCGTGGGCGCCAACTGCGTCATCCGCAACGCCAGCATTGCCACAGGTGCCGTGATTCACCCGTTCACCCACATCGAGGGCGGCAAACCAGGCACTCAGGACGCGGTCGAAGTCGGCGCCGGTGCCCTGATTGGCCCGTTTGCGCACCTGCGCCCCGGGGCCCGGCTGGAGGCCGAGGTGCACATCGGCAACTTTGTCGAAGTCAAGAACTCCACCCTGGCCAGAGGTGCCAAGGCCAACCACCTGGCCTACCTGGGCGACGCCACGGTGGGCGAGCGCGTCAACTATGGCGCCGGCTCCATCACCGCCAACTACGACGGCGCCTTCAAGCACCGCACCATCATCGAAGCCGACGCCCACATTGGCAGCAACTGCGTGCTGATCGCGCCCGTGACCATTGGTGCCGGTGGCACGGTGGGCGGCGGCTCGACGCTAACCCAAGACACCGCGCCGCGGGCACTCACCGTGGCGCGCGCGCGCCAGATCAGCATCCCGAACTGGAAGCGGCCGAGCAAATAAACGCTACCGCAAGGGCACCCGCGCGCCGAACTTGCTGCGTTTGATGCTGAAAAATGTCTTGACGTTGCGCACGTTGGCATCGAAGGTGAACAGGCGCTGGGTCAGCGCCAGGTAGCCGGGCATGTCGCGTGCGTGCACCACCAGACAAAAGTCCGGTCCTGG
>JALNWC010000184.1 GCA_023231075.1 Rhodoferax sp. | reverse complement strand
TCCCGCGGATGAGTTGGCTGCGCTGTCGCCCGACGTTCGGGTGTTTCACGTGGAACATCTCACGGTGCCAGGTCTGGACGCCGAGCGTTGTCTGATCTGGATGAGGCCCGTCGATCGCGAGGCCTAACTGTTGGGTGACGACCCGTTTAACAAGGAGCGGAGATGTTTGGTATTTCGGATTACGGCGCATTCGTGCTGGCTTTCATGGTGCTGCTGTTCATTCCCGGGCCGGGTAATTTGGCGATCATTACCTCCACTACCAAGGGCGGCATGCTGGGTGGGTTGGCTGCCACTTTCGGTTTGATGCTGGGTGATCAGGTGCTGCTGTGGCTGGCGGTGGCCGGTGTTGCCGCCCTGCTGATGGCTTACCCGACGGCCTTTCATGCGGTGCAGTGGTTGGGTGCGGGGTATCTGGCCTGGCTCGGCTTCAAGATGCTCAACGCCAAGCCCGGGGCGCCTGCCATCATCCAGATCAAGCCGCACCATTATTTTCAGCAGGCCCTGACCATCACGGTGCTCAATCCGAAAGCGATTGTGTTTTACATGGCCTTCCTGCCGCTGTTCATCGATCCGGCAGCGCATCGGGCGTTTGGTGTGATGGCGCTGACCGTGGCGGTGCTGGCCTTTGTTTATTGTTTTGCGGTGGTGCTGTTGACACATTTTTTGGCCGAACGTTTGCGTGCCAGTCCTTTGGTGTCTTCAGCGTTGCAGAAGTTGGCCGGTGTTTGCCTCATTGGTTTTGGGCTCAAGCTGGCTTGGTCGCGCTGATGATTCGTTCATTTGAAGCTTGAATTGAAGACGGAGTTTATTCGAGGCGCAATTGCTACGGTGACGGATCATGTTGGCTTAGGCAGGAGGCCTCATACGCGCTTCGCTTTGCGAAATCGGCCCCCTGCCTAAGCCAACATGAGCTGACGCTTTGTTGGGGTTTCATGCATTTCATGGCCCCGTTGGTTCACTGGCGGCGAACTCGAGCGCGCAGCGGTGCCTGGGCTGTTGGGGTCCACCGATTTCGCAAAGCGAAGCGCGTATGAGGTGGGGCCCAACAGCCCAAGCACTGCCTCCCAAGACTTGATTCCTCATCACGCCGCACTCCTGGATTCCCCGACTTCGAGCACAATTACACTAGGACCCATGTTTCACGTGAAACAAGCCTTCAATCTCACAACTTGGTAAGCATCCATGGCCAAAATCTTCTGTGTTGCCAATCAAAAAGGTGGTGTGGGCAAGACCACCACCACCGTCAATTTGGCAGCAGGCTTGGCCAAGGTGGGGCAGCGGGTGCTGATGGTCGACCTCGACCCTCAAGGCAACGCCACCATGGGCTCGGGGGTGGACAAGCGCAAACTGGATTTGACGGTGTACGACGTGCTGCTGGAGTCCGCCTCCGTGGCCGAAGCACGGGTCCAGAGCAGCAAGCTGCTTGACGCCGGGTGCAGCTACGACATTCTGGGCGCCAACCGCGAGCTGGCCGGCGCCGAGGTGGAAATGGTGGAACTGGAGCGTCGGGAAAAGCGCCTGAAAAATGCACTCGCCCAAGTGGCGCAAGACTACGATTTCATTTTGATTGACTGTCCGCCGAGCCTGTCGATGCTCACCCTCAACGGTCTGTGCTGCGCCCATGGCGTGATCGTGCCGATGCAGTGCGAGTATTTTGCCCTCGAAGGCCTGGCCGATCTGGTGAACACCATCAAGCAGGTACATGCCAACCTGAACAAGGAACTGGCCATCATCGGCTTGCTGCGCGTCATGTTTGATCCCCGCATCACCTTGCAGCAACAGGTGAGCGAGCAACTCAAGGAACGTTTTGCCGACAAGGTGTTCAATACCGTGATTCCGCGCAATGTGCGTTTGGCCGAGGCCCCGAGTTATGGCGTGCCGGGGGTGGTGTTTGACCCGTTAAGCAAGGGTGCCCAGGCCTTCGTGGCATTTGCCGAGGAAATGGTGCTTCGGATTGCAAATCAATAGGCTCACGGGGTTCCGGCAGGTTTCAACAGACAAAAAGCTATCAAATTAATAGTGACCAATTCCACCAACATTCTTATCTTGCCTGGCTGGCAGGGCTCTGGCCCCCGGCACTGGCAAAGCCTGTGGCAAACCCGGCATGGCTACCAGCGGGTGGAGCAACACGACTGGATGCGGCCACTGCGGGGCGACTGGATTGCCCGACTCGAAGACGTGGTGCTGTCCACCAGCGCGCCTGCTGTGCTGGTGGCGCACAGCCTGGGCTGCATGCTGGTGGCGGCCTGGGCGTCGCACAGCCGCAACACGCACCGGGTCAAGGCCGCGCTGCTGGTGGCGCCAAGTGATGTCGAGCAGGAGGCGCTGCGCCCGGTACTGGCCAGCTGGTCGCCGGTGCCCTTACACCCGCTGCCATTCAAAAGTAGCCTGGTGGCCAGCCGGGACGACCCCTTTTGCAGCTTTGCGCGAGCTCAGGTTTTTGCCGCTGCCTGGGGTTCGACGCGGGTGGATGCTGGCGCGGCAGGGCATGTCAACGCCGACTCCGGGCTGGGCGCCTGGCCGTGGGGGCAGGACGTGCTGAACGAACTCATACACAATTAAAAAGGGCTGGTCTGTCATGGTTACAAAAAAACTCAAAGGCCTGGGCCGCGGTCTGGAAGCCTTGTTGGGCCCCACGGTCACCGAGTCCTCCTCGCCAGACGGTGCTATTGCCGCGGCCGCCAACAGTGGTTGGCCCTCGACCTTGTTGCTGTCCGATCTGGTGCCCGGCCAGTACCAGCCGCGCACCCGCATGGACGAAGGCGCACTGTACGAACTGGCTGAATCCATCAAGGCGCAGGGCATCATGCAGCCGATCCTGGTGCGTCGTCTGAGCGATGCTGACGCCGAGCTCAAGCGCAGCCAGCAGTCGCCGGATTTCACCAGTGGTACCAGTGGTGGTGGCGTGGTGCGCCCGGTGTACGAAATCATTGCCGGTGAGCGCCGTTTCCGGGCGGCCAGACTGGCGGGTCTGGACAGCGTGCCGGTGCTGGTGCGCGATGTGCCCAATGAATCTGCCGCGGCCATGGCGCTGATCGAGAACATCCAGCGCGAAGACCTCAACCCACTGGAAGAAGCGCAAGGCGTGCAGCGCCTGATCAAGGAATTCGGCCTGACGCACGAGACCGCTGCGCAAGCCGTGGGCCGCTCGCGCAGCGCCACCAGCAATTTGTTGCGTCTGTTGAATCTGACTGAGCCGGTGCAGACCATGCTGATGGCGGGTGACATCGACATGGGCCACGCCCGATCCTTGCTGGTCCTGGACAAAGCCACCCAGATCACCGCTGCCAACCAGATCGCGGCTAAAAAAATGTCGGTGCGCGAGGCGGAGAGCCTGGTCAGAAAGATCAGCGCCGAGTTTTCACTGGTGGCGACCAAGCCCAAAAAGGACAAGTCGCGTGATCTGAAACGGGTGGAAGAAGAGCTGTCAGACCTGTTGATGGCCCAGGTTGAAGTGCGGGTGAAAAAGCGCGTCAAACGCGCCGGGCGCATCGAAGAAATGGGCGAGCTCAGCATCCAGTTTGGCTCGCTTGATGAACTCAACGGCCTGATCGACAAGCTGCGTGGTACTGTGCCGCGCTAGTGCGGTGTTCGACGCTATGCGGCATATAAAACCGCGCCTTTTGGCGCATGGCGGCGCTGCAAATCCTCGCGATAGTACCGCTGCGGCGATCAAGCAAGGTATCGCCCTGATCACCGCCATGCTGGCGCGCGCCGACGCCTACCAGCGCGCAGATCATTTGCTTCACCACCGGTCGCGGCTCGGCCTTTGGCTGTGCCGGTGTGCCCGCCATCAAACTGGCCACCAACAACGCCTTGTTTGAGCGCATGCGTGACGACATGGACGTGAACTGTGGCGACCTGTTGACCGGCACGGCCATGCCCGAGACGGGTTCATCGCACAATCCGGCCATCTGCCCCCTTCCGCGAATCGCCCATGACCGATCCCGACGCCAACATCCTTGACCCCCGCGCCGTGCTGCGCCGCCTGTTCGATGCCGCCGTCGCAGCGGCCCAGCCCGCGCTGTGCCTGCCGCCGCATTTGCCGCCGACTCCGAAAGGGCGCACCATCGTGATCGGCGCCGGCAAGGCCTCGGCGGCCATGGCGCTGGCGCTCGAAGCCCATTGGCCGGGGCCGCTCGAAGGCCTGGTGGTGACGCGCTACGGTTACCAGCAAGCGTGCCAGCGCATCGAGATCGTGCAGGCGTCCCACCCGGTGCCCGATGCGGCAGGCCTGGCGGCCTCGCAGCGCATCGCCGCGCTGGTGACGGGTTTGACGGCGGACGAGCTGGTGATTGCGCTGATCTCCGGCGGCGGCTCCTCGCTGCTGGTGGCGCCGGGCGAGGGCCTGACGCTGGCCGACAAGCAGGCGGTGAACACGGCGCTGCTGGCCAGTGGCGCGACCATTGCCGAGATGAACTGCGTGCGCCGCCATCTGTCGAGCCTGAAAGGTGGCCGCCTGGGCGCGCTGTGCCATCCGGCGCAATTGCTCACGCTGCTGATCTCGGACGTGCCGGGCGACGCGCCGATGGACATTGCCTCGGGTCCCACCGTGGCAGATGTCACCCGCTGCGCGGACGCGCTGGACATCATTGCGCGCTACCGTATTGACCTCCCCGCGCCAGTGCGTGCGCTGCTGGAGAGTGGCCGTGGCGAAACCGTCAAACCCGGTGATGCGCGCCTGAAAAATAGTGAGGTGCGCATGATCACGGCGCCGCAAATCGCACTGGAGGCCGCTGCCCAAGTGGCCCGCGCGGCGGGCATCACGCCCTATATTCTGGGCGACAGCCTGGAGGGCGAGGCGCGCGACGTGGCCAAGGTGCTGGCCGGCATCACGCGCCAGGTGGCGCAGCACGGCCAGCCGTTCCAGGCGCCTTGTGTGTTGCTCAGCGGCGGCGAAACCACGGTCACCCTGCGCAACCCGCAAGGCACCGGCCGGGGTGGCCGCAACGTCGAGTTTTTGCTGGCCCTGGCCGTGGCGCTGGGCGACCTGGACGGCGTGTACGCGCTGGCCGGTGATACCGACGGCGTCGACGGCATCGAAGAAATTGCCGGTGCCCTGCTCACGCCGGACACCCTCGCCCGGGCCTGGGCACAAGGCATGAATCCGCGCCGTTTCCTCGATCACAACGACGCCCACAGCTTCTTTCAAAAACTGGGCGACTCGGTGCTGACCGGCCCGACGCTGACCAACGTCAACGACTTTCGGGCGATTATGATCACCCGATGAAATTCATCATCAGAAGCTTTTTCAGAACCTTGCGCATCGTGCTCGGCCCCTTCATGCAGGTGTGGGAATTTGTGACCCGGCCCAAGGGCGTGGTGCGCGCGCCCGAGTTGCAGCAAGCCGTCAACCAGCAGTGCCAGAGCCTGGTGCTGTACCAGTTCACGACCTGCCCGTTTTGCATCAAGGTGCGCCAGGAAATGCGGCGCCTGTCGCTGCCGATTGAGCGTCGTGACGCGCAACACCACCCGCAAAACCGCGACGATCTGCTCCAGGGCGCCGACACCGTCAAGGTGCCCTGCCTCAGGATCACTGACGCGCATGGCCAAAGTCAATGGCTGTTCGAGTCCGGGGCCATCATCAGCTACCTGCAGGGGCGCTTCGCGGTGGTGTAAACCAAGGAGCAGGTGCCGTGCGCGGCATCAGTTCCGCAGCAACTGCATGAGGCTGTCCATGGCACTGTTCACAATGTCCGTCACCGGATTGTCCTGCGGCTCGGGCGGCTCTGGCGGTCTTGGCCGTGGAATGTCGAACTCGACTTTGGGGTCCAGCCAGCGGTTGCGAACCGCCTGCTGAAACACCTCCCCCACCATCGGCAAGGCGCTGCGCGCGCCCTGGCCCCAGGAGCCCATGGTGACGCTGTTGTCGTTGAAACCAACGCGGGCCCCCGCCACCAGTTGCGGGTTCATCATGATGAACCAGCCGTCGGTGTTGTCCTGGGTGGTGCCGGTTTTGCCGGCCACGTCGGCCTGGATGCCATAGCGGGTGCGAATGGCCGCGCCCGTGCCCTCGTCAATCACACCGCGCATCACGTTCACCAGGGTCAGCG
>JALNWC010000183.1 GCA_023231075.1 Rhodoferax sp. | reverse complement strand
TGCAACGTCAAAATCAGCGCATCTTTTTCGGCGTGGCTTAAATGACTCAGACTTGTTGGGGTGTGCATTGCCGAGAATTATCGCTTATCGCTTCAGGGGTGCTGAGTAGTTACGTAAAAGGATCAATTGACGCCAAACGCAAGCGCCATGACCGTTGTGCCGATGGCGGCAATGCCGGCTGCGGGATGAGGGCATTGGCCGCGGCCATGCGCTGCGCCGGGCCGGACGGGCTGTATAGAATGCAAGCATCACCATTTTCTTCCCCTTTGTCACATGCCTATGAAATTGATCGGATCGAACACCAGCCCCTATGTGCGCAAGGTACGCGTCGTCATGGCCGAAAAAAAACTCGACTACGACTATGTGCTGGAAGACGTCTGGTCCGCCGATACCAACATTGCCGCTTCAAGCCCCTTGGGCAAGGTGCCTTGCCTGGTGATGGAGGCGGGGGATGTGATTTACGACTCGCGGGTCATCGTGGAGTACCTGGACACCCTGTCGCCGGTGGGCAAGCTCATACCGGCGGTGGGCCGGGAGCGTGCCGAAGTCAAAACCTGGGAGGCCCTGGCCGACGGCATCCTGGATGCGGCCATTCTGGCGCGGCTGGAGGCCACCTGGGGCGGCCGCACCAAAGCCCAGCGCAGCCAGGCCTGGATCGATCGGCAACTGGGCAAGGTGGCGTCGGCGCTGCTCGCAAGCAGCAGGAATCTGGGCGATAAACCCTATTGCATGGGAATTCATTTGAGTCTGGCCGATGTGGCCCTGGGCGTGGCCCTGGGTTATCTGGACTTTCGTTTTCCACAACTGGCGTGGCGTGAACAGTACCCCAACCTGGTCAAGCTGCAGGACAAGCTGATGCTGCGCGCCAGCTTCCTGGATACCCGGCCGATCTGACGCATCGCCCCGTCATGCCCGAGACCCCGAGTGCTTCTGATCTGACGTTCAAGCTGTGCCACCCGGTCGACCTGGCGGCGCGCCTGGCCACCTTGCCGCGTCCGCTGGTCTTCACCAACGGCGTGTTTGACGTGTTGCACCGCGGCCATGTGATGTACCTGGAACAAG
This sequence comes from Rhodoferax sp., assembly GCA_023231075.1. Taxonomy (GTDB): domain Bacteria; phylum Pseudomonadota; class Gammaproteobacteria; order Burkholderiales; family Burkholderiaceae_C; genus Rhodoferax. Next base: position 4,993 of record JALNWC010000183.1, on the reverse strand, counting down.
CGCGCGCACTGGGCGCCAGCCTGCTGGTGGCGCTCAATACCGACGCCTCGGCGCGGCGCCTGGGCAAGGGGCCGGACCGGCCGCTGAACAACGAAATGGACCGCGCCTGCGTCATTGCGGCACTCGCCAGCAGCAGTCTGGTGACCTGGTTTGACGAAGACACGCCGCTCGAATTGATCGGCCTGGTGCGCCCTGACATCCTGGTCAAGGGCGGTGATTACGACATGGCCAAACTGCCCGAGACGGCGCTGGTCGAGTCCTGGGGCGGGCGCGCGCTGGCCTTGCCGTTTGTGGCGGGTTACTCGACCACGGCGCTGGTGAAGAAAATCCGCAATAGCTGAAGTGCACCGGCCCCCGTTGTTGCTGCGCCGGGCTTATTGACGGTCGCTGCGGAACTGGTCGTGGCAGCTTTTACAGCTTTTTTCCACGGCTTCGACGCTGGCGCGAATGGCCGGCAGGTCGGCGCTGCCGGACACGTCCACCAATTTGTTCACGTTGACGAGGAAGCGGTCCTGCGCCTGTTTGAATTCCCCGGCCTGGCTCCAGACCTCGGGTTTGGCGCGGGTCGGCGGGTAATTGCCGTCGGCCGTGAAATAGGCCCAGGGCTGCGTTGCGAGTTCCTGCAGCGCCAGGGCGCTGGCCATGAAGTCGGACTTCATGTAGTCCTGCCGGTCGCGCGCCACCAGGCCCATGGGCTCCAGGGCTTGGGTGAATTGCTTGAACAGGGCCTGGCGTTTGCTGACCAGTTGCTGCGGGTGGGTGTCCTTGACGCGGTCGCTGCAGGCGCTCAGCAGGACGGCCACGGCAAGGAGCGGGATGAGGGCGGTTTTTTGCATGGGATCCATCAATTCAACAGTTTCAGGAGGTGATGCCAAAGACCGCGTGCCAGAGCGCCAGGATGGCCGCGCGCTCGGTCTGCATGTCTTGCGGCGCCAATTGGATCGATTCTTCGTTGAGCCGCGCCTTGTGTTGCACCTGGCGCAGCGCGCGGTAGGCACTGGCGGCGCCGTGGCCCACGCCTGCGGGCAGCAGCCCGAGGATTTCGGCGCGTTCCAGCAGCGCAATATTGCCCGCGTTGGCCATCAGTTCGGGGTGCGCCGCCGACTGCGACAGCACCAGGAACTGCATCACGAATTCGGCGTCGATCATGCCGCCAGCGCTGTACTTGATGTCAAACTTGTCGCCCCTGACCGGCTTGGCGCTGGCCATGCGTTCGCGCATGGCGGCAATCTCGGTGCGCAAGCTATTGGCATCACGCGGCGCGCTGATCACGGCCTTGCGCACGGCATCGAAGCGTTCGCGCAGCGACGCATCACCCAGCACACAGCGCGCCCGTGTCATGGCCTGGTGTTCCCAGGTCCAGGCGGTGTTGGAGCCGCGTTGTTGCTGGTAGTTGGCATAGGCGGCAAAGCTGGTGATCAGCAGGCCGGCGTTGCCGTTGGGCCGCAGCGCGGTGTCGATTTCATACAGGTCGCCTTCGCCGGTCTTGACGGTCAGCCAGTTGATGAGCTTGCGCACCAGCGCGGCATAGATTTCCGGGGCGTTTTCGTCGTCGTCATCAAAGACAAACACAAGGTCCAGGTCGCTGCCGTAGCCGAGTTCCTTGCCGCCCAATTTGCCGTAGGCAATGATGCCGAACCGGGGTTGCGCACGGTGCGCTTTTTTCAGGTGGCTCCAGCACCAGCGGGTGGTGACGCGCAAAACGGCATCGGCCAGCGCGCTCAGGTCATCGGCGACCTGCTCCACGCTGAGCTTGCCCTCGACGTCGCGTGCCAGGGTGCGAAACACCTCGGCGTGGTGGGCGCGGCGCAGCAGGTTGAGCTGGGTTTCCTCGTCGTCCTCGCCGGTGCCTGTCAAGGCCGTGCGGCGGTGGTCGAGCTCGGCCTCGAACTCCTCGGCGTTGAAGCGTTCTTCCATCATGGCCGGGCTGGCCAGCTCGTCGATGACGCCGGGGTGGCGCAGCAGATAGCGCGCCGGCCAGCGTGCCGCGCCCAGCAGCCGCAGCAGCCGCTCGTGCACCTGCGGGCGCTCCAGCAGCAGGGCCAGGTAACTTTCGCGGCGCAGCAGGGGCTCCATCCAGTCCACCAGGCGCACCGCGGCCTCTTCGGTGACGCGCCCCTCATCCACCCATTGCGCGGTGCGCGCCAGCAGGCGCTGCAGGCGCGCGCGGGCCTCGTCGCGCAGCGCCAGCACGCGCGGGTGCTGGCACCAGGACGCAAGCCGCTGGCGGAAGGCCTCGCCGAGCTGCGGCAACAGCTCTTCGATGGTCTGGCTGCCATTGCCAGGTTTTCCGTTGTGGCAGCCCTTGCATTCGGGTTCGGGGCCGCCCAGCAGTTTGTCAAACTCCTGCGCCACCAGCTCGCGGTGGACGTCAAGCTGGCTCAGCAGCGCTTGCGAGGAAGCGAAACCCATGGTCTCGGCGATCCAGTTCAGGTCCTGGTCCTGGGTCGGCAGCACATGGGTTTGCTGGTCGTCCAGGTACTGGATGCGGTGTTCGATCTGGCGCAAGAAGACGTAGGCCCGCGCCAGCGCCTGCGCGGTCTGCCCGGACATCAAATTGGCACGCACCAGGCGCGGCAAGGCGCTCAGGGTCGGGCGGGTGCGCAGCTCGGGGAAGTGGCCGCCACGCACCACTTGCAGCAGCTGCACCGTGAATTCAATCTCGCGGATGCCGCCGCGCGACAGCTTGACGTCGTTGGCGCGCTCGGGGCGGCCGGCACTGCGTTTGGCTGAATGCTCGCGAATTTGCCGATGCAGGATGCGCAGGGAGTCGAACACGCTGTAGTCGAGGTAGCGCCGGAAGACAAAGGGCATCACCACCTTGCGCAACGCCTGGGTGGCACCGCTGGTGACACTCTCGAACGGTGCCACGACCCGGCTTTTGAGCCAGGCAAAACGCTCCCATTCGCGGCCCTGCACGTGCAGGTATTCCTCCAGCGCATCGAGCGACACGGCGGCCGGGCCCGAGTTGCCGTTGGGGCGCAGCGCCAGGTCGACGCGGAACACAAAGCCATGTTCGGTGGTGTCGCCCACCAGCGCGTAGACCGCGCGCACCACCTTGCCAAAGTATTCATGGTTGGTGATGCGGCCGCGCCCCTGGGCATCACCCGCCGTTTCGCCGTCTTCGTCATAAACGTAAATCAGGTCGATGTCGCTGGACACGTTGAGTTCACGCGCGCCGAGCTTGCCCATGCCCACCACCCAGACCTGGGCGCGCTGGCCCGTTGGCGTGCGTGGTTCGCCGTGGCTTTGGTCGAGCGCGGCCTGCGCCTGGGCCAGGGCGCGGTTGAGCGCGAATTCGGCCAGGTCGGTCATGGCCTGGGTGACGAGGGCCAGCGGCAGCTGCTGCGCGCAGTCCAGGCACAGCAGACGCTCGATCACCAGCTGGCGCGTGATGCGCAGCGCATTGGCCGGGTTTTGCCCCTGGGCCTGGAGCGCGTCAAAGGTGGCCTGCAGCTGCGCCGGGTTGGGCACGCCGGGGGCCAACAGGGCTAACTCGGCCTCATAACGGCGGCGTACGCGCTGGGCAAATCGGGAGTGGGTGGCCAGGGAGGGTCGGGTCATAATTCTGCTTGAGCAACTTTTATCGAATCAATGTGTCGCCCCTTCCCTCCAAACTGCTGAAAACCTGGTCGAGCCTGACGCGCTGGCTGTTGGCTGCGGTGCTTGCCGCTTGGCTGCTGCTGGGTCTGATGTGGGGGGCGCTGCACTGGGTGATTGTGCCGCGAATCGGCGAATTTCGCCCGCAGCTTGAGGCCTGGGCCAGCCAGGCATTGGGGGTAAGGGTGCGCGTCGGCGCGGTGGCCGCCCAGTCCACGGGCATGGTGCCGTCGTTTGAGCTCAACGATGTGACGCTGCTGGACGCGCAGGACCGGGTGGCCCTGCGTCTGCCGCAGGTGCTGATTGCGCTGTCGCCGCGTGCGCTGTGGCGTTTTGGTTTTGAGCAAATTTACATTGACCGGCCGGTGCTCGATATCCGGCGCGACGTGAATGGAAAAATCACTATCGGGGGACTCGACTTTTCCAACCCGGCGCAGGGCGACAGTGCCGCACTGGACTGGTTTTTTTCGCAGCTTGAGTTTGCCATTCACGACGGCAGCCTGCGCTGGACCGACGAGCAGCGGGCCGCCCCGCCCGTGCTGTTGCAGCAGGTGGCGGTGGTGGTGCGCAACCGGGGTTGGCACCACGACCTGCGCCTGGACGCCACGCCGCCCGCGTCGTGGGGCAGCAGTTTTAGCTTGCGCGGCAAATTTTTGCAGCCGCTGTTGTCGCGTCACCCTGGGCGCTGGCAAGATTGGGCGGGCCAGCTGTATGCCGACTTTGCCCGGGCGGACCTGTCTGAGTTGCACCGCTATCTGCCCCTGGGATTCGATTTGAGTCAGGGGCGTGGCACGCTGCGGTCCTGGCTGGAGGTGGCCCAGGGCCGCGTCACCCAGGTCACGGCCGACGTGGCCTTGTCCGAGGTGCAGGCGGTTTTGGCACCAGATTTGCAGGCTTTGGCGTTGTCGCGGGTGCAGGGTCGTCTGGGCGGGCGGCGGTGGCCCGCCGGCTTCGAGTTTTTTACCCGGAAGTTGAGCTTCGACACGCAGGAGGGTCTGCATTGGCCCGGCGGCGACGTCTCTCTGCGGCTGGAGCATGCGGCGGCCGGGCAAGTCGAGCGGGGTGAGCTCAAGGCCGACCAGCTCGACCTGGCGGCGCTGGCCCAAATTGTCAGCCGCTTGCCGCTGCAGGCAAGCTTGCGTGAGCAGTTGCAGGTGTATGCCCCCAAAGGCCGCGTCGACAAGCTGCAGGCCAGTTGGCAAGGGCCTGTGAGCGCGCCGCAAAAATACGCCGCCAGGGGCCGGGTCAGCCAGCTGGAAATCGCCGCGGTGGAGGCCGTGCCGGGGGTCAAAGGACTCGATCTGGACTTTGATTTTGACCAGCAGGCCGGTCAGGCCCGTCTTTCCGTGGTGGCCGGCAGCGTTGACTTGCCGGGTGTTTTTCAGGAGCCGGT
>JALNWC010000182.1 GCA_023231075.1 Rhodoferax sp. | reverse complement strand
TTGCCGACGCAAGCGGTCGGCCTGAGCCCGGAGCACGCGCGTTTTCCCGGCACCCTGACCCTGAAGAATGAGACCATCCTGCGGCTTTGGACCGACATTGGCGAGTCGGTGGCGGCCGCCGGCGTCAGCAAACTGGTGCTGTTCAACAGCCATGGCGGCAATGTCAGCGTGATGGACCTCGTGGCGCGCGACCTGCGCGCGCGCCTCGACATGCTGGTCTACAGTGTGAGCTGGTTCAATTTGCCGCTGATGGACGCGCAGGGGCGGGACGTGAATGCCTTGTTCAGTGCCGAGGAACACCGCTTTGGCATTCATGGCGGTGACATCGAAACCTCGATGATGCTGGCGCTGGACCCGACCCGCGTGGACATGGCGCAGGCGCGCAACTTCGCGTCAAAGGCGCGGGCCCGCGCCAGCCAGTTTGAGATTCTGGGCAACGGCAAAAGCGCCAGGTTGGGCTGGCAAACCCAGGACTACCATCCGGCCGGGGCGGTGGGAGACGCGGCCCGCGCCACCGCCGCAAAAGGTCAGGCACTGGTCGACGCCGCCGGGCTCGCGCTGGCCAGGCTGCTGACTGAAGTAGACCGCCTGCCGGCCGACACCCTGTTGCCACGACCCGTGCCGGGGTGATGGCTCGCGGTGCCCGGCCTGGGCTTGGCTTGGGTCGCTTAGAGGGGAATCTCTAAATTTTTTGTTGCACTGCAACAAAAAAGACTTGTTCAGGGGTGGGTTTTCCCTATAATCCAACTCATGCTGCACTGCAACATAAACGGATCACCCAGACCTTACAACGCCATTAACCTCACCTAAAGGAACTCACCATGTTTATCACCGCTGACCAAATCTCTGCTTCCAACCAAGCCGCTTTTGACACCGCCAAGTCCCTCGCCACGACATCTTTTGCTGGCCTGGAAAAGCTGGTGGAACTGAACATGGCTGCCGCCAAAGCCTTGATGACGGAATCTTTTAGCCACGCACAAGCGGCACTGGCTGCCAAAGACCTGCAGCAAGCCCTGGCCCTGCAAAACGGCCTGGTGGCTCCCATGGTTGAAAAGGCGGTGTCTTATGGCCGTCACGTCTATGGCATTGCCGTTGAAACTGGCGCTGAATTCAGCAAGGCCTTTGAAGGCAAAGCGGCTGATGCGCAAAAAGCGTTTAACCAAGTGGTTGAAAACGTCGCCAAGAACGCACCTGCCGGTACCGAGTCGGCTGTGGCTGTGCTCAAGAGCGCTTTGGCTTCCAGCCAGACGGCCATTGAGTCGGCCCAAAGCTCGGCCAAAAAGGTCCTGGCTGCGGCTGAAAGCAACATCGCTGCCGTGACCGAACAGGCCCTGAGCGCCGCCGCCGCAGTTGCCCCCAAGGCTTGATACGCACTGCCCGCAGGCAGCATGAAAGGCACCTTCGGGTGCTTTTTTTTGGCGTTTCAGCGCGTCAAAGGGTCACGCGGCCTTCGATGCAGGTCACCGAGTTGCCGCCCACCCAGACTTGGCCCGTGTCATCTTGCGAGAGGTGAACCTGGCCCAAGCGCCCCAGGCAGGTGCCTTGTGTGGCGGTGTAACTGGCCGGTGCCAGGCCATCGGCAATCAGCCACTGGGCCAGGCTGGCGTTGAAGCTGCCCGTGACCGGGTCTTCGAGCACCGTCACGCCGGAGTCGAAAAAGAAGCGCACGAGGAGCTGCGTTTGTTCGGCATCAACCGAGATGCCTGCGTGGCTGGCAAAAGCCCGCGCCTCCCGGTTGGATTGTTTGATGAGTCCGTGGCCGGCCTTCGCTTCGTCCAACGCCGCAACGCCAATGCCGCTGATGTTTGCAGCCGCCATCGCGGTGCGCAGCGCCTCGGGATTGGGTGCGGCTTGTTGCACAGCCTCGGTGCTGTCAAGAAGCAGACCAAAGTGGCGTGGACCATTGGTGAGGTGTTGCGCGGCCAGCACCTGTGCAAGGTCCAGTCCCAACGCGGCGACCAAGCGGGCCACGGCGCCGGGTGTTGGCTGGCTGCGCGTCAGTGCGGGTGCGGCAAAAGCGATCGGTTGGGTGCTGTGGCGGATGCGCACCAGCCCCACCGGGCACTGCTGCAGGATGAATTCGGGGTCCTTGGGCCGGCCCCCGGCTTCCCGCCAGACGTGACAACTGCCCAGTGTGGGGTGGCCGGCAAACGGCATCTCATACGCGGGGGTGAAGATGCGCACCTGGTAATCGGCGCCCGCTGCGGCAGCTTCGGGGCTGGGCGGCAGCAAAAACGTGGTTTCCGACAGGTTGGTCCACTTGGCGAAGTGCTGCATGTCCTGGGTGGATAGGTCAGAGCCGTCCAGCACCACGGCCAGCGGGTTACCCTGGTAAGGCGTGCTGGTAAACACATCGACTTGTTTGAAGGGGCGGTTTTTCATGGGGGTTCAGTTCTTCAGGCTTGCCGCACAGGTCTTCATGGCCACGGCCAGGGCCGCCACGCCGCGGTGAATCTCGTCCACGCTGGGGGTCACAAAACTCAGGCGCAGCGTGCGCTCGTCGCCATGGTCGGCGTAAAACGGCGCGCCTGGCACAAAGGCCACGCCTTGTTCAACGGCAAAGGGCAACAAATCCACCGCGTTCATGCCTTTGGGCAGGCGCGCCCACAAGAACATGCCGCCCGCGGGGGTGTTCCAGGTCAGGGTGCGGTCTGGGTCGCCCACCGGCATTTCGCGCGCCAGCGCGTCCAACATGGCGTCACGTTGCGTTTTGTACAGCGTGCGAATGGTCGGCACGTGGCGTTCCAGAAAGCCGTCTTTCATGACCTCAGCCACCATGCGCTGGTTGAAGCCGGGGCTGTGCAGGTCGGCGGCCTGCTTGGCTTGCAGGAGTTTAGGGTAAACCGCTTTGGGTGCCACCACAAAACCCAGGCGCAGGCCGGGTGCCAGCACCTTGGAGAAGGAGCCCAGGTAAACGCAGCCCTCGGGGTTGCGTGCGGTCAACGGGGCGGGCGGCGGCACATCAAACCACAGGTCACCGTAAGGGTTGTCTTCAATCAGGGGCAGGCCGCGCTCGAAGGCGAGTGCGCTGAGGGCGGCGCGGCGGCTTTCGGACATGGTGTTGCCGGTGGGGTTTTGAAAATTGGGCAGCACGTAAAGAAAACGGGCATCGTCGGTTTTTTGCGCCAGGTCGGCGATGTCCACACCATGTTCGTCACTGGCCACGCTCACCACCTTGGGCTCCATCGGGATGAAGGCCATGACCGCACCCAGGTAGGTGGGCGACTCGACCAGAATTTTGCTGTCCGCGTCAATCAGCACCTTGGCCACCAGGTCCAGCCCCTGCTGGGAGCCGGTGGTGATCAGCACTTGTGCCGGGTCGACGTTCCAGGGCAGCATGTCGGCCACCCTCTCGCGCAGCGGCCCATAGCCTTCGCTGGCGGCGTATTGCAGGGCACCGGCCGGGTCATCACGGAGTACCTTGGCGCAGGCGGCCTCGAACTCGGCGACCGGAAAGGTCTTGCTGGAGGGCAGTCCGCCGGCAAAACTGATGATGCCCGGCTTTTCGGTGAGCTTCAGGAGTTCGCGGATCACCGAGGGGTTCATGCGTGCGGCGCGGCGTGCCAGATGCCAGGGGGAAGGGGACGTGGTCATGAGGATTCTTTTGACGTTCTGGAATAAACCGGGGCGGGTGCGGAAAAGCGCTTGCCCAAAAACACGGTGGCCATCACGGCCAGGGCAAACGCCAATGTTACCCATTCCAGCGGCTCGCCCAGGATGGGAACAGCGGCCAGGATGCTCAGGAAGGGCTGCAGCAGTTGCGTCTGGCTCACTTTCAGGGCGCCGCCCATCGCCATGCCACGGTACCAGGCAAAAAAGCCCGCCCACATGGAAAACACGCCCACGTAGACCAAGCCCAGCCAGGCCGAGGGGTTGACGGGGTGCGCCGGCCAGGTGAGCAACGCACCGGGCAAGGTGATGGGCAGCGCCATCACGCAGACCCAGCAAATGACGCGCTCGGCGCCTAGTGCATGGGTGACCTGCGCGCCGTACACGTAACCCATGGAGGCGGCCAGCACGGCGCCCAGCAGCACATCAGCCCATTCAAAGCCGAAGCCGTGACCCTGTTGGTGGGCGCGCAGCAGCGAAAATGCCACCACCAACGCGCTGCCCAGCACCGCACAGAGCCAAAAACCCAGGCGCGCCCGCTGGTGCAGCACCCAGGCGGCAATGGCCGCCGTGGCTAGGGGCAGCAGGGCGGTGATCACGGCGGCGTGGCCAGAGGTGACCTGGCGCAGTGCAAAACCCAGCAGCAGCGGGTAGCCGATGGCGTTGCCCAGCAGGGCCATGCCCAGTGATTTGCGTTGCGTCGCCGTCGGTAACGCGGAGCGGGTCAGCCCCAGGAACACCAGCGACAGCGCCCCGGCCAGCGCGGCGCGCCCGAAGGTGACAAACCAGGGCGAGAGCTGCGGTGCCTCCGCCGTGCCTGTGGCCAGCCGCGTCATCGGCAGGGTCACCGCAAAGATGGCGACCCCCAGCACGCCCAGCCACATGCCAAGGGTTTCATGCTTCATGGGCGTCATGGGCAGGGCGCCGACAGGGCCCAGTGCGCGGCGCTGCGGGCGTGCAAGGCGGTGGTGTCAAAAAGGGGTAAGGGACAATCTTCTGATTGAATCAGCATGGCGATTTCGGTGCAGCCCAGAATGACGGCCTGCGCGCCGCGTGCGCCCAGTTCGGCGATCACCCGCAGGTAGGTTTGGCGCGAGGTGTCATTGATCTGGCCCAGGCAAAGTTCCTGGTAAATGATCTGGTGTACGAGTTCGCGGTCGGCCTGTGCGGGCGTCAGCACGGTCAAACCATGTTGTTCAAGCCGTCGGCGATAAAAGTCCTGTTCCATGGTGAAGCGGGTGCCCAGCAAGCCCACGGTGGTGTGGCCCGCTTGCTGAATGGCCAGGGCCGTGGGGTCGGCAATGTGGAGCAGGGGAATGTCGACGGCTTCGGTAATCGCGTCGGCCACCTTGTGCATGGTGTTGGTGCACAGCACCAATGCGTCGGCACCGGCGCCTTCGAGCTTTTGCGCGACATCGGCCAGCAAGGCCCCAGCGGCCCGCCACTGGCCGCTGGCTTGCAGTTGTTCAATGTCGGCAAAGTCCACGCTGTAGAGAATGATCCGGGCGGAGTGCAGGCCGCCCAACGCCGCTTTGACGGTTTCATTGATCTGACGGTAGTACGGCAGGGTCGACTCCCAGCTCATGCCGCCGATCAGGCCGAGGGTTTTCAAAGGTGTGGTCATGGGGCGCTCCTTGTTGGGCTTAACCGGCTCAAATCGTAGCCATCCACAGCGCGGTGGCGACCAGCGCCGCCGCCATGCCGCGGTTGAACCAGCGCAGGCGCCGCCCGCCGTGGGCCGGGTCGGCCAGCCACTGGCGCAACAGCGTGCCCACCAGCGCATAGCTCAGGTTGCTGGCCAGGGCAAATGCCAGCAGCAGCGGCAGCACCACGGCAAACCGTGCCCACAGGTCGGCGCGCCCGGCCAGCCAGCCCGCCACCACCGTGAGCGCCAGCATCCAGGCCTTGATGTTGAGAAATTGCAGCATCACGCCCTGCCAGAAAGTCACGTTGAGCTGATTCGCATTGGCTTGGGACAGCTGGTGGGCTTGCCAGAGCTTCCAGGCCAGCCAGATCAGATAGCTCACACCGGCGGCCTTCACGCCCAGGCGCAGCGGCGGCAGGCTCACCACCAAGGCGCCCACGCCGCTGGCGCACAGGCTCAGCAGCAGACCCCAGCCGAACGGCACCGCCAGCACAAAACGCAGCGCACGCCGCAGGCCGAAGTTGGCTGCCAGCGCGGTGGACAAGGCGGTATTGGGGCCCGGTGTAAAGCTGACCGCCGTGCACAGCAGCAGCAAGGCGGTGATCTCGGCGCCGCTCATGCGCGGTTCACATCAGGGTCATGCGCCATGGGACGCGGGCCGGGGGGCAGTGGAAATGAATGTGGCCGGGCAACTTAGGGATGCAGAAATGCCAAATATCCCATTTCTGGCGGCACTGGCGGGCGCATTGCGTCGTTGCTACTCGCTTGTGTGGCATAGCCACACGGCACTCGCAGCGCCTAGCACTGCATCCCGC
>JALNWC010000181.1 GCA_023231075.1 Rhodoferax sp. | reverse complement strand
TCGGGCGGGGTCTGGTCGGTGCTGGCCACGGTGGGCGCGCAGGTCAAGGCCGGCCAGGCGCTGCTGGTGATCGAGTCGATGAAGATGGAAATCACGGTGCATGCCCCGTGCGACGGCTGCATCGAACAACTGCTGTGCACCGAGGGCCAGGCGGTGACGGCGGGCCAAGCCCTGGTGCTGATGCGTTAACCGAATAGGAATACAGGAGATGATGATGCTTGATTTATCCATTCCCGCGTTGCGGGCCCAGTACCTGGATGGCAGCCTGACGCCGAGGGCGCTGGTCGAGGCCTTGCATGCGCAGATGCTGGCGGAAGATGCAGCCTTGGACCGCCATGTCTGGATACGCCGCCTCACGCTGGATGAAATGCGTGCCCATGCCGCGGCGCTGGACGGGCGCGACCCGAACACCTTGCCCTTGTACGGCATTCCCTTTGCCATCAAGGACAACATCGACCTGGCCGGCATCCCCACCACGGCGGCCTGCCCCGAATTTGCCTATACCCCCGCCGTCAGCGCCACGGTGGTGCAGCGGCTCATTGCGGCCGGCGCCATTCCCGTGGGCAAGACCAACCTGGACCAGTTCGCCACCGGCCTGGTGGGCGTGCGCTCGCCTTATGGCGCGTGCCGCAACAGCATCAACCCGGATTACATCTCGGGGGGCTCGTCGGCCGGGTCCGCCGTGTCTGTGGCGCGGGGTCTGGCCAGCTTCTCGCTGGGCACCGACACCGCGGGTTCGGGTCGCGTGCCCGCCATGCTGAACAATCTGGTGGGTCTGAAGCCCACCTGCGGCCGACTGCCCGCCACCGGCGTGGTGCCGGCCTGCCGCACGCTGGACGTGGTCTCGGTGTTCGCCCTCACGGCGGGTGATGCAGCTACCGTGCTGGCGGCCGCGCAGGGCGCGGACCCGCTGGATGCCTATTCGCGCACTTTGCCGCCACATGGCCACAACTTCGGCGCCGCCAGCGCTTTCCGCTTTGGCGTGCCGCGTGAAGCCGATCTGGAATTTCATGGCAACCCGGAAGGCCCGGCCCAGTTTGCCCAGGCGGTGGCGCAGCTGGTCGCCCTGGGCGGCACGCCGGTCGAAGTGGACCTGAGGCCGTTTCGCGCGGTGGCGACCCTGCTCTACGAAGGCCCGTGGGTGGCCGAGCGTTACCAGGCCATCCGGGCCTTTATCGAGGCCCAGCCCGAAGCGCTGCATCCGGTGACGCGCGCCATCACCGAAAAAGGCATCCGGATATCCGCCCCTGACACCTTTGCCGCGCTCTACCGCCTGAAAGAACTGCAACAGCAAACGCTGCCCGTCTGGCAGCACATCGACTGCCTGGTCACGCCCACCGCCAGCACGGCCTACAGCATTGCGGCGGTAGAGGCGGACCCGATCCGGCTCAATTCCAACCTGGGGCATTACACCAACTTTGTCAACCTGCTCGATCTGGCCGCGGTGGCCGTGCCGACCGGCTTCATGACGGCCCAGATGGCGACCATGCCCTGGGGCGTGACGCTGGTGGCGCCGGCCGGTCAGGACCTGCCGCTGCTGTCGCTGGCCGCGCGCCTGCACGCGCGCACGGTGCCGACCGTCGGCGCCACGGCGCACGCGCCGCACCGTTTGCCCGCTGCCATGCCCGACACGGCAGCGTTTCCATCGGGTCTGGTGCGCGTGGCGGTGTGCGGCGCCCATTTGAGCGGTTTGCCCCTGAACTGGCAACTGACGCAGCGCGACGCCCGGCTGGTGCAGACCACCCACAGCGCGCCTTGCTACCAGTTGTTTGCCCTGCCCGGCGGGCCACCGTACCGGCCCGGCATGCTGCGCGTGGCAGAAGGGGGTGCCGCGATTGAACTGGAGGTGTGGGAGTTGCCGGCGCAGAATTTTGGGTCTTTTGTGGCAGGTATCCCGGCGCCGCTGGGCATCGGTTCGGTTGAACTTACCGACGGCAGCCAGGTGCAGGGCTTTGTCTGTGAAGCTTATGCCACATCGCTGGCCAAAGACATCAGCCATTTGGGTGGCTGGCGCGCTTATCTGCGCAGCATCGCGTCGAACACCGCACGAGCCTGACCTCAGGAAACCAAGGGGTCGAGCTGGGTTTTAACAGGCGATTCCCACGCGCGGCATGGCGACCGGGTCATGTGCCTGCCACCGCCACCGGCGCTGCTGAAGCAGCACGCGTGCCTGGCTGCAATTTCCGGCAGCGAAGGGCTTGATTGCCCCAGCGACCGAGGTCGAGCGCGCGGCTGGGGCCCATGGTCGCAAGTTTTCCAACTTGCGCTTTCCCGGCTGAATGCGGTCTGCCGGCATCTAGTGGCCCGCAGACGCTTTCTATGGCTGCGTTTGAGCCACCTGCCGCTTGGCAGGCCACTGCACGGTTTGCCCCAGGTCGGCCGGACGCGTGGTGTGTTCGCAGGGCATGCGGCACATGCGGCCCTCATGTTGCGGGCAGTCGCGGTTGAAGGTCACCACATGGTCGACCTGGGCGCGGATGCCGATCCACTCGCCCAGCGAATGGTCGTGGTGGCTGGGCACCAGCGCCATCACGGTCTCGCCGGTGGCCAGGCGCAGCGTGTACAAAAATTCGGCGCCGCGAAACGCCTTGCGCATGATTTGCGCCTTCACCGGGGCATGGTCGTCGTGCACGATGTCGTCGGCGCGCAGCAGCACATCGCAGGCGCCGTTTGAGTAGGCGCAGGGCAGCGGGCACTCGGCCATGTCGGTCAGGTTGCCCAGTGGCGTCTGCACCACCACCTGGCCGGCCACGTCGCGGATCACGGCCGGGGTAAACACGCCATGGCCGATGAATTCGGCGACAAAGCGCGAGGCCGGGCGGTGGTAGAGCGTGTAGGCGCTGTCCCACTGGTGCAGCTCGCCCTGGTGCATGACGCCAATGGTGTCGCCCACGGCAAAGGCTTCCAGCTGGTCATGGGTGACAAACAGCGCGGTGGCGTTGGCCGCTTTCAGGATGCCGCGCACTTCGTAGGCCAGGCGTTCGCGCAGGTCCACGTCGAGGTTGGAGAAGGGTTCGTCCAGCAACAACAGGCGCGGCCCGGGGGCCAGCGCCCGCGCCAGCGCCACGCGCTGTTGCTGCCCGCCCGACAGTTCATGGGGGAAACGATGTTCCTGGCCTTCCAGCCCCACCAGCGCCAGCACCTCGGCCACCCGGGCCTGGCGCTTGACCCGTGGCAACTGGTCGATGCCGAAGGCCACGTTGCGGCCAATGCTCAGGTGCGGAAACAGCGCGTAGTCCTGAAACACCATGCCCACCTGGCGCGACTCCGGCGGCAGCGACACGCCTGCCTGGCTGACCACCGCGCCACCCAGCCGGATGACGCCGGCACTGGCCCGCTCCAGGCCTGCCACGGCCCGCAACAGCGTGGTTTTGCCGCAGCCGGACGGCCCGATCAAGACACCAATGTCGCCGGCGCGCAGGCCGAAAGACACATTCCGCACGGCCGGGCTGTTCTGGCCGGCATAGGTGACGCTGAGTTGGGAGACTTCGAGGAACATGGAAAACATTCTAAATGATTACAATTCTCATTTGTAGGACTTGATATTTTTAACTCATTTGCCCATCCATGCGCTTGCTCAGACTGCGTCAGTTCCTGTTTTTGCTGTTGACCGCAGTCTTCATGCTGCCGGTGCTGGCCGTGATGGCTTCCTGGCTGTCAATGGGTGAGGCCGACGGCGCGGCCCGGCAGATTTTGCTGGAGATGGCGCACACCGTGCTGCCCGATTATTTGGGCACCACGCTGTTCCTGAGCGCGCTGGTGGGCGTGGGCGTGGTGGCGGTGGGCCTGTCTTGTGCGGCGGCGGTCACGCTGTTCGACTTTGCCGGCCGGCGCTTCTTTGAGTGGGCGCTGTTGTTGCCGCTGGCCATGCCGGCCTACGTGGTGGCTTATGCCTACACCGACTTCCTGCAGTTCAGCGGGCCGTTGCAAACCCTGGTGCGTGAGCTCACGGGCTGGCAGGGCAGGGTGTTCCCCGAGGTGCGCAACCTGGGCGGCGCCGCCTGGGTTTTCATTTTTTCGCTCTACCCTTACGTTTATTTGCTGGCGCGCACCGCCCTGAGCGAGCGTGCCGCACACCTGATGGAGGCGGCCCGCCTGCTGGGTGCGCCGATGCGCCGACGCGTGTTCGAGATTGCCTTGCCGCTGGCCCGCCCGGCCGTGGCGGCGGGTACCGCGCTGGCACTGATGGAAACCCTGGCCGACTTCGGCGTGTCAAGCTATTTCGGCATCCAGACCTTTACCGCGGGCATTTACAAGGCCTGGCTGTCCATGGACAACCGTTTGGCCGCCGCCCAGCTGGCCACCATGCTGCTGGCCCTGGTGGCGCTGCTCTTGTATCTGGAGCGCCGCTCGCGGCAAAAACTCCGGTTTGCCGCCAGCCGTGGCGCCCGCGCCGGCTCCATGGATGCGCGGCCGCTCAAATTGGCGGGCCGGCCGCTGGCGCTGGCCTGGCTGCTGTGTGGCGTGCCCGTGCTGGCCGGTTTTGTGTTGCCGGTCTTGTTCATGCTGCGTCCACTGATCGCTGACGGGTCGGTGCTGTCCTGGGGCTTGTTTTTGGGCTGGGCCCTGAACAGCGTGCGCCTGGGGCTGCTCAGCGCGCTGCTGGCGGTGGCGCTGGCATTGGCGCTGGCGTTCAGCGTGCGGCGCCGCCCCGATGCGCCCACGCGCTGGGCGGTGCAACTCGCCGGTATGGGCTATGCGGTGCCCGGCGCGGTGATCGTGGTGGGCCTGCTGCTGCCCGTGGGCTGGCTGCAGGCGCGCTGGCCCGAAAGCGGTGCCGGTTACCTCATGACCGCCACCGTTTTTGGCCTGGTGTGGGCTTACCTGGTGCGCTTTTGTGCGGTGGCGCTGCAATCGGTGCAAAGCGGTTATGCCCGGATTCCGGTGAGTTTTGACGATTCAGCGCGCATGCTGGGCAGCGGTGAGTGGGGGCTGCTGAAACGTGTGCACTGGCCGCTGCTGAGGCGATCCACCGCGGGCGCCTTGTTGCTGGTGTTTGTCGATGTGATGAAGGAATTGCCTGCCACGCTGGTGCTGCGTCCGTTCAACAGCGACACGCTGGCGGTGGTGGCCTACCAGCTGGCGCGTGACGAGCGCCTGGGTGAGGCGGCGTTGCCGTCGCTGGCGCTGGTGCTGGTGGGCCTGATTCCGGTCATCATGCTCAGTCGCACGCTCAGGTCGAATGCGGCTTGAACGTAATATTGCTAATATAAGCACGCAAATCCATGAAGACACTTTTGTCCGTGCCCTCCACAGATTTCAAAGTCGTGCCACGAATGATAAGGACAACGCGTCATGCCAACTCAGCCGATTTCTTCTGACACACCCAAAGTAGTCAAAACCGACCAGACTTACGAGTCGGCCGCAGACCTGTTTCGTGTCATGTCGGCGCCCATGCGGCTCAAGATCATCAATTGCCTGTGCGATGGTGAGAAAAATGTGAGCTATCTTTTGACGCAGGTCGACACCACCCAGCCCAACATGTCGCAGCACCTCAATACCTTGTACCAGGCCGGCATTTTGGGCAAGCGCCGGGAAGGGGTGCAAATTTTTTACCGCATCATTGACCAGCGCATCGTCTCGATCTGTGAAGCGGTGTGTCACGAAATTGACCGCAAGATCACCGGCACGCCGACCTGACCGGTCCAGCCACGTCACCGTGCCCGGCGCCATTGCCCACGACCCGCAACCGCCCCGTGGGCCGGGGCTGTGTCACGCTGCAGACCACTGCTGATGCGCCTTGGCTAGCGGCAGCCGAGCCCGCCGGGCAAACCCTGCGTGGGCATGAACTTCACTATTCCAGCCATGAAAATGTCCCTGTTGGCCTGAAATTTGCGTACAAGGTGCTGCGCGGTCATGGCGTTGACGGCGAGCACTGACCGAGGCCCATGGGCAGCTGATCTATTTTCTGCGCGCCATGATCCCGCGCTTTGCCAAAGTATGGGGCCCGGAGTTGGGGAACAATCACCATTCATTTGCATGCACTTTTCCCGATTGGGGGGCCGCAAAAACAAGGCAAGCGATTGGCCGGTTTGTTGAAGACCAAGGGCGAACATTAATTTTTACAGGAGCTGAAACCAT
>JALNWC010000180.1 GCA_023231075.1 Rhodoferax sp. | reverse complement strand
GGGTCTCGAAGCCGATCACGACTTCGTAACCATCAATCAATTTCATCATATTTTTCAACTTCACTTTTGAAACAATGGCGAATGGCATTCGCTATGGCAGCTCATGGCGGTGCCACTGGATGCATCTTTCGCAGAACCCATAGGCCATGAAAACTCGTTGTTGCAATTAGCCACTGGCTATTGGAGTACCCAAGTACCATTTTTTTTGACCGCGTCATACATGGCATCTGGTGCGATATCGAGTTCGCCAGGCCAAGTGACAGCGCCATGTTCAATTCGAACTTGTCTGAAGAAGTCCGAGCTTTTCAGAACTTCAAAAACACCGGTCAAATGGGTCGGTAAAAACCTGATTTCACCCGCGATGCCATCCGAGAATTCAACATGCAAGGTCAAGTCTTTCGTCGCCACCACCGATACCACAGGGGGTGCACAGGGCTCTAGAGCAAAGGCGAAATCGCCTTGGGATGCTGTTTCGATTCGCATAATTTCCAGTTCTCCATCAGTTCAGCGCGATGTAATGCGGCCCACTCAAGTATCAGCGCGTGCGCACGTCGCGGCAAGGTGCCACGCAGCAATTCCAGTGTTTCGATCTGGTACTGCGCACGGTACTCAGCATACTCAACATGAAAGTGAGGTGGGGCATGGTCATCCCAGTACATTTTTACCAAAATGCCATAGAACAAGCAGATCGTCGGCACGTCAAATTCCTGGCGGCTTGGCGGTATGCCAGTCGGTGGCTTGCTGGAAGCGGTGCGCCACGTTCAGCAGGCGCGACTCGGTCAGGTAGTTGCCAATCAATTGCAGACCCACCGGCAGGTGCCCTGCGCCACAACCCACCGGCAGGCTCATGCCGGGCAAACCTGCCAGCGAGGCGGGCAGCGTGAAGATGTCGGCCAGGTAGTCGCTCAAAGGATCGCTGTGGCCGCCGAGCTTCCAGGCCACGGTGGGCGCCACCGGGCCGGCAATCACGTCACACCGTTTGAAGGCCTGCTGGAAATCGTCGGCAATCATGCGGCGGATTTTTTGCGCCTGCAGGTAGTAGGCGTCATAGTAGCCGTGGCTCAGCACATAGGTGCCGATCATGATGCGGCGCTTGACCTCGTCGCCAAAACCCTGCTCGCGGGTTTGCAGGTACATGTCGTTGAGGTCGGTGTACTGCTTGGCCCGGAAGCCGAACTTGACGCCGTCAAAGCGGCTCAGGTTGCTCGACGCCTCGGCCGGCGCAATGATGTAGTACACCGGAATCGACAGCTCGGTGCGCGGCAGCGAAATGGGCACCAGCCGGGCGCCGAGTTTTTCCAATTCCTTCAATGCCGCATCCACCGCGGCGCGCACATCGGGCGCCAGGCCCGCGCCAAAAAATTCCGCCGGGATGCCGATGCGCAAACCGGCCAGATCGGCGTCGAGGCTGCGGCTGAAGTCTTCGGCGGGCACGTCGAGCGAGGTCGAATCGCGGTCGGGGTCGGGGCCGCACAGGGCGCTGAGCAGCAGGGCGCAGTCTTCGGCGCTGCGCGCCATGGGGCCGGCCTGGTCGAGGCTGGAGGCAAAGGCCACCATGCCATAACGCGAGGCCCGGCCGTAGGTGGGTTTGATGCCGGTGACGCCGCAAAAAGAAGCCGGTTGACGGATCGAGCCGCCGGTGTCGGTGCCGGTGGCGGCTGGCGTCAGGCGCGCCGCCACGGCGGCGGCGCTGCCACCCGAGGAACCCCCTGGCGTGCAGCTGAGGTCCCAGGGGTTTTTGACCGGGCCGTAGGCCGAGTTTTCATTCGCCGAGCCCATGGCGAACTCGTCGCAATTGAGCTTGCCCAGGGTCACCATGCCTGCGCCTGGGGAACCGCCGGGCACGCCTGCGCCCAGCTTGGCGACCACCGTGGCGTCAAACGGCGACTGGTAGCCCTGGAGCATTCTGGAGCCCGCCGTGGTGGCGAAATCGCGCGTCACAAAAATGTCCTTGTGCGCCAGCGGCACGCCGGTCAAGGGCCCGGCGTTGTCGGCGGCCAGGCGGGCATCGGCGGCACGGGCCTGGGCCAGCGTGATGTCGGGCTGTTGGTCGAGAAAGGCGCCGAGTTCGGTGTGACTCGCGGCACGGGCCAGGAAATGCCTTGCCGCTTCCACGGCCGAGACCTTGCGCTCGCGTAACAGCGTGGCCAGTTGGGTCACGGTCAGATCATGCAGATCAGAGGTAATTTGCGTCATGATGAAGGTTTTTCTTGCTTATTCAATCACCCGGGGCACCAGAAACAGGCCGACTTCAAGCGCCGGTGCGTTCCGCATGTTGGCTTCGCGCTGGTCGGGCTCGCTGGCGATGTCGTCGCGCAGGCGCAGCGCCACGTCGCCCATGATCTCCACGGGGTGCGCCAGTGGAATGATGCCGCTGGTGTCCACGGCGCGCATTTTTTCGACAATGCCAAAAAAATCATTGAGTTGCGCGTGCAGACGGGTGCGCTCTTCAGGAGCCAAGCCCAAGCGGGCCAAATGGGCCAGGCGGTCAATATCAGCGGTAGAAAGTGCCATGGGGGGTCGATCGAAACAGGGTGTAAATGAAGGCCATCAACTGGCGTTCTGCAGAGTTATGCACAGGCAATGGGGTATTATCCACGCCTTGAGCGGCAACGTGCGCCAGCACGTCCCAAAGCCCAAAATTAACCCACTTTGAACCCGTTACCCGGTGACATGCGAGCCGAAGCGCTCCATGCGCCCCAAAGGACTAATCCATGTTTGGAACATTTCGTCAGTATTTCTCGACTGACCTGGCCATCGACCTTGGCACCGCCAACACCCTGATTTACGTGCGCGACAAAGGTATCGTCCTCGACGAGCCGTCGGTCGTCGCCATCCGCCACGAAGGCGGGCCGCAGGGCAAAAAAACCATCCAGGCCGTCGGCAAGGAAGCCAAGGCCATGCTGGGCAAGGTGCCCGGCAACATCGAGGCCATCCGACCCATGAAAGACGGCGTGATTGCCGACTTCACCGTGACCGAGCAGATGCTCAAGCAGTTCATCAAGATGGTGCACCCGCGCTCCATCTTTCGCCCCAGCCCGCGCATCATCATCTGCGTGCCCTGTGGTTCCACCCAGGTCGAGCGCCGCGCCATCCGCGAAAGCGCTTTAGGCGCCGGTGCCAGCGACGTTTACCTGATCGAGGAACCCATGGCAGCGGCCATTGGCGCTGGCTTGCCGGTGTCAGAGGCGCAGGGCTCGATGGTGGTCGACATTGGCGGCGGCACCACCGAAGTGGGCGTGATTTCGCTGGGCGGCATGGTCTACAAGGGCAGCGTGCGTGTCGGTGGCGACCGTTTCGACGAGGCCATCATCAACTACATCCGCCGCAACTACGGCATGCTGATTGGCGAGCCCACGGCAGAAGCCATCAAGAAGAACATCGGCTCGGCCTTTCCGGGCAGCGAAGTGCGCGAGATGGAAGTGCGCGGGCGCAACCTGTCGGAAGGCGTGCCGCGCAGCTTCACCATTTCCAGCAACGAAATCCTCGAAGCCCTGACCGACCCGATCAACAACATCGTGTCGGCGGTCAAGAACGCGCTGGAGCAAACCCCGCCCGAACTGGGTGCCGACATTGCCGACCGCGGCATGATGCTGACCGGCGGCGGCGCCCTGTTGCGTGACCTGGACCGCCTGCTGGCCGAGGAAACCGGCCTGCCGGTGCTGGTGGCCGAAGACCCATTGACCTGCGTGGTGCGCGGTTGCGGCATGGCGCTGGAGCAAATGGAACGCCTGGGCTCCATTTTTACCAGCGAATAAACGGGCCACACAGCGATGCCACTCGGTACGCTGGACGGCACGCCACCGCCATTTTTCAGGCAGGGTCCGTCCGCTCTGTCCAAGCTTGTTTTTTTCAGCGCGCTGGCGCTGCTGCTGATGGTGGCCGATCTGCGGTTTCATGTGATCCAGCCGCTGCGCAGCGTGATCGCCACGGCGCTGTACCCGGCACAGTGGCTGGTGCTGCGCCCCATCATCTGGGGTCAGGGCGGCAGCCGGTATTTCGAATCCCTGAACCGCTCGCAGGCCAGTGAAGCCGCGGCCCAGTTCCAGTTGGGCCTGCAGTCCCAACGGGCCCAGCAGGTGGAGCAGCTCACGCTCGAAAACACCCGTCTGCGCGACTTGCTGGCGATGCGCGCACGCATCAACACGCCCGCACTGGCGGCCCAGGTGCTGTATGACGCCGCCGATCCCTATACCCGCAAAGTCATCATCGACAAGGGCGCCCTGCAGGCCGTGGCAGCCGGCGCGCCGGTGCTGGATGAAACCGGTATTCTGGGCCAGGTGACCCGGGTTTATCCCATGGTGAGCGAGGTGACTCTGATCACCGACCCCAATCAGGCGATACCGGTGCTCAATGCGCGTACCGGCAGCCGCGGGCTGGCCTTCGGCAACAGCATCGTGCGCAGCGGCACCCTGGAGTTGCGCTACATGGACGCGAACGTGGACATGGCCGCGGGTGACCTGCTGACCACCAGCGGTGTCGACGGCGTCTACCCGCCCGGCCTTCAGGTGGGCCGGGTGCTGAAAATTGAACGCCGCGCCGATTCAGTGTTTGCCCGTATCACGGCACAGCCCATTGCCCGTCTGGACGGCAGCCTGCATGTGTTGGTGCTGCAGCCGCTGGCCGCGCAGGTGCCGGCCCGTCCCGCGGCCCCGGTCGAGTCCGGACGCGGCGGCAAAGGGAGTCTGCCATGATCATGCCGCGCGGCCAGCAATTGCTGTTGCCGGCGAGCTCGCTGTTCATCTGGAGCAGCCTGCTGGTCGCCCTGGGCTGCAACATGCTGCTCAACATGGGTCTGCCTGGGCGCGCCGCCTGGCACCCCGACCTGCTGGCGCTGGTGCTGGTGTTCTGGACCATTCACCAGCCGCTGCGGGTGGGCATGACGGTGGCTTTTGTGCTGGGTTTGGGCATGGATGTGCACCAGAGTGCGCTGCTCGGGCAACACGCCCTGGCTTACGCGGCCTTGAGCTTCCTGGCCATGGCCATGCACCGCCGCCTGCTCTGGTTCAGTGTGCCCTCGCAGGCAGCGCAGGTGTTGCCCTTGTTTGTGGTGGCCCATGCCCTGGCACTGCTGGTGCGCCTGATCGCCGGGGATGACTTCCCTGGCTGGTCGATGCTGCTGGCACCGGTGCTGGAGGCGCTGTTGTGGCCGGCCGTGAGCGTGGTCTTGCTGTTGCCGCAAAAACGCGCACCCAACCCGGATGCCAACCGGCCCCTGTGAGCGCTGTGGTGAAGTCCTGCAGTTAATGCGCGCATGAAGATCATCCGCAACGTTCAACTCGAACTGGCCCGTTTTCGCCTGCGGGTGCTGGTGGCCAGTGTCGTGGTGCTGGTCTGTTTTGGACTGCTGGCCGCCCGGCTTTTTTATCTGCAGGTAATCCGCCATGACGATTTACGCGCCCAGGCCGAAAACAACCGGACGGCGATTCTGCCGATCGTCCCCAACCGGGGCCTGATCCTGGACCGCAACGGCGTGGTGCTGGCCAGCAATTACTCGGCCTACACCCTGGAAATCACGCCAGCCAAAGTGCCTGACCTGGCGCAAACCATTGACGAACTGGCGCATATTCTTGAGATCACGCCGCGCGACCGGCGCCGCTTCAAGAAGCTGCGCGAGGAGGGCAAGAGTTTCGAGTCGATCCCGCTGCGCAGCCGCCTCAGCGACGACGAGGTGGCGCGCTTTGCCGCGCAGCGCTACCGTTTTCCGGGTGTCGACATCAAGGCGCGGCTGTTCCGCAACTACCCTTATGGCGAGCTGGCCAGCCATGTGATTGGCTACATCGGGCGCATCAATACCTCGGAAAAGGAAAAACTCGACGAGTCGGAGGATGCCGCCAATTACCGTGGCACCGAGTACATCGGCAAGCTCGGAGTCGAGCAGAGTTTCGAGACGCAACTGCACGGGGTGACCGGCATCGACGCCATGGAGACCTCGGCCGGCGGTCGCGCCACCCGGCGCCTGTCGAGTCAGTCCTCGATCCCGGGCAACACCGTCAAGCTGTCGATTGACATCAAATTGCAGCAGTTGATTGAAGACATGTTTGGCGAGCGTCGCGGTGCGCTGGTCGCACTGGACCCGAAAACCGGTGAGGTGCTGGCATTTGTCAGCAAGCCCACGTTCGATCCCAATCTGTTTGTTGACGGCATTG
>JALNWC010000179.1 GCA_023231075.1 Rhodoferax sp. | reverse complement strand
TGACACAGGCCCCCAATGACAAACAACAAGTCCAGCCGATCCTCAAAGTCTTGCAAGATCAGGCACCCCGGCTCGGTGATGCCCACACCCTGATTGCGGACACGGGCTATTGCAGCGATGCCAATGTCAAAGCCTGCATGGAGGCCAGGATGGCGCCCCTGCTGCCACTGGCTCGCCAAGACCATCACCCGCACTGGCGCGAGCGCTTTACCGAGCCAGCGCCGCTGGCCGAGGATGCCACGCCGATGCAGGCCATGGTGCATCGTTTGAGCACGATTGCGGGCAGGGCCGCTTATGCGATTCGCAAGCAAACGGTGGAGCCGGTGTTTGGCATCATCAAGTCGGTGCTGGGGTTCAGACAGTTCTCGCTGCGCGGCTTGCGCAAAGTCAGCGGCGAGTGGAACCTGGTTTGCCTGGCCTGGAATGTCAAGCGCATGGCCGTACTGCGTCCAAAAGTTGGATAGCGGGAGAAATTGCCGTGGGAAATACTCAAAATCGCTAGAATCCAGTCAGAATCGCCTATTTTTTTAAGCAAATTCAAAGTGGGGGAATTCTGAAATGCGGTGCCCGACAGGCTGCTAGGTTCAATGAAAGTCCCGGCTGGGCGCGGCCAGGCGCCCGAGCAAATGCGTCAAATCCACCAGGTGCTGTGCGATCAGGTTGCGCACCTCACCTTCGCGCTGCCAGGTGCCGTAGACACCCAGCAGTTTGGCGTTCATCAATTCCCGGCGTTGCTGATCCCGCACACTTTTCCAGACGATGACCTGCATTGTGCCGTGTTCGTCCTCCAGCGACACAAAAACCACGCCCTTGGCGGTGCTTGGTTGCTGGCGCAGCGTGACGATGCCGCAGGCCCGCACCAGACGGCCATCGGGCAACGCACGCAAGGCTTGCGATGACGCAAAACGCATGGCGCTCAAGCGTGCCCGCAGCAGCGCCATGGGGTGCCGCCTGAGTGTGAGTCCGAGGGCGGCGTAGTCAAACACAATTTCCTCGCGCTCAGGCGCTGCTGGCAACTCAAGCAGGTCTTCTTCCACCGGCGCATCGCGCAGCAGCAGGGGCGGTGCGTGCAAGGCCGCCGCGTCCCAGACCTGTTGCCGGCGGTGCCCGGACAGGCTGGCCAGGGCATCGGCAGCGGCCAGCAGCTTCATTTCAAACTGCGCCAGTTGGGCACGACGGGACAGGTCTTCTGCGCTGTCAAAGGGCGCTTGCGCACGCGCAGTCACAATGCGCTCGGCGGATGTGCGTTTGAGCCCGGCAATCAGGCCCAGACCCAGGCGCACGGCCGGTGTGTGGGGCAAGTCCTCCAGCGTGGCGCCCCAAGCGCTGAACATCACGTCCACCGCACGGACCGCCACGCCATGGCGCTTCGCGTCCTGTACCAACTGATTGGGTGAGTAGAAACCCAGCGGCTGGGAGTTCAGCATGGCGGCCAGAAAGGCGGCGGGCTCGGTGTGTTTGAGCCAGCAACTGGCGTACACCAGCAAGGCAAACGAGGCGGCATGGGACTCCGGGAAGCCGTACTCGCTGAAG
The DNA here is from genome assembly GCA_023231075.1 of Rhodoferax sp. Taxonomy (GTDB): domain Bacteria; phylum Pseudomonadota; class Gammaproteobacteria; order Burkholderiales; family Burkholderiaceae_C; genus Rhodoferax. Next base: position 4,636 of record JALNWC010000179.1, on the reverse strand, counting down.
CCCTTGATCTGCTCAAAAATCTGCTCGGCAAATTCTTTGGGGTAACCGCGCGCGGTCATGCCGTCGACGATGCGGTCGTCGTATTTCTCCAGCCCGCCCTTGCGTTTCCAGGCTGCCATGGCGCGGCGCAAACCGTCGGCCTCGCCCGGGGTGAAACCGGCCGCCAGAATGCTGACCTGCATCACCTGTTCCTGAAAAACCGGCACGCCCAGCGTCCGGCCCAGCGCCTGCTCCAGTGCCGCGCTGGGGTAAGTCACCGCTTCCTTGCCCTGGCGGCGGTTCAGGTACGGGTGCACCATGCCGCCCTGGATCGGGCCGGGCCGCACCAGCGCCACCTCGATCACCAGGTCGTAAAAACACTGCGGCCGCAAGCGCGGCAACATGCTCATCTGCGCTCGCGACTCGATCTGGAAAACACCCACCGTGTCGGCCCGGCACATCATGGCGTAGGTGTCGGGGTCTTCGGCCGGAATGTCCTGCATCTCAAATTCAAAGCCGCGGCGCAGGCTGACGAGTTCCAGCGCTTTGCGAATCGCCGTCAGCATGCCCAGCGCCAGCACATCGACCTTGAGCAAACCCATGGCGTCGAGGTCGTCCTTGTCCCACTCGATCACGGTGCGGTCTTCCATGGCGGCGGCTTCGATCGGAACCATGCGTGACAAAGGCCCGCGGGTCAGCACAAAGCCGCCCGGGTGCTGCGACAGATGCCGCGGGAACCCCATCAGTTGGCGTGACAGGTCCATCAACTGGCGCACCGCCAGGTCGTCCAGCGACAGGCCCAGCTCTTGCAGGCGCTCGGTATGCAGCGCGCGGCCGTCCCAATGGCGGTGCGATTTGCCCAGCTTTTCCAGCAGCGCCAACTCAAAACCCAGGGCCTTGCCCACGTCCCGGATGGCCGACTTGGGCCGGTAGCAGATCACCACCGCCGTCAGGGCGGCGCGCTCGCGACCGTACTTTTGGTACAGGTACTGGATCACTTCTTCGCGGCGCTCGTGCTCGAAGTCGATGTCAATGTCGGGCGGCTCATTGCGCTCACGGCTGATGAAACGCTCAAACAGCACGCTCATGCGCGCCGGGTCGACCTCGGTCACGCCCAGGCAATAACACACGGCGCTGTTGGCGGCCGAGCCGCGCCCCTGGCACAGGATGTGGCGCGAGCGTGCGAAAGAAACAATGTCGTACACCGTCAGAAAATAGGGTTCGTAATGCAGCTCGCAAATCAGCGCCAGTTCATGCTCGATCTGATGCTGTACTTTGGCTGTCATGCCGCCGGGCCAACGCCGACCGGCGCCCTGGTAGGTGACCCGGCGCAAATATGACGCTGGCGTTTCGCCAGTCGGCACCACCTCTTGGGGGTACTGGTATTTCAGCTCGTCGAGGGAAAAGTGGCAGCGCTCGGCAATCTTGAGCGTCTCGGCCAGCAGCGTTGCCGGGAAAATTTGGGCCAGCCGCAGCCGACTGCGCAGGTGTTGTTCGGCGTTGGCTTGCAAGTCCAGCCCGCACGCGGTCAACGGCTTGCCCACGCGGATGGCCGTCAGCACGTCCTGCAGGGGCTTACGCGAACGCACATGCATGTGCACATCGCCCACGGCCACCAGCGCAATGGCCGTGGCCTCGCTCAGCTGCCTCAAGTGGTAAAGCCAGATTTCATCGTCCAGGCTGAGCAACTGCGTGACACCCAGCCAGCAGCGGCCGGTGAAATGGGCCAGCAGCCATTGGCCAAGCGCCAGCAGCTGCGCCGGGGTGTTGCTGCGCTCGGGGCAGACCAGCACCAGGCAATCGGCCAGCGCAGCCCCGTGGATGTCTTCCCGCCGCAACTGGTAGCTACCCTTTTTTTTAGCGCCGCGCCGCAGGCGTGTGATGAACTCGCACAAATTGCCGTAACCGTTCAGATTACAGGCCAGAACCACCAGCGTAAAAGGAGCTTCACCGCTGACCTGGAACTGCGACCCCACCAGCAGCTTGAGGCCACAGGCCTTGGCTGCCACATGGGCGCGCACCACACCGGCCAGGCTGCATTCGTCGGTGATGGCCAGTGCGGCGTAGCCAAGCGCCTGGGCGCGTGTCACCAGTTCTTCGGGTTGACTGGCCCCTTTTAAAAACGAAAAGTTGGACAGGCAACGCAGCTCGGCGTAATCGGGTAGCTGGGGCAGATGCCTTTGCTTCTTCACCCGCTGGGGGAAGGCAGTGCCAACGATTTCCGGCTTGACCGGCTTAGGCAAAGATGCCATGCAAATACCAGGACGCCGCTTCGTTGCGGGGCAGCCGCAGCTGAAAAATCCAGAGCGCGCCGGCATGCTGGCTCAAGGCCACCCAGTAGTCGCGCGTCACCTGCAGACTCATCTGGCCACCCTCGGCATCTGTGACGCGGTGCCACCAGCCGCCCTCAATACGTTCCGGCCCCAGCAGCAGTTGCAGCGGCCCCTGGTACAGCGGGCAATCGTCCTGCACATCGAGCTTGAGCGGGTTTTTCAGAATCCAGGTGGGTTGCGGCCCTGGCGCCTGACGCACCTTGATGCCGGGCCTTGTGGCGTTCATCGGCTGCCAATGGGCCATCCAGGCCATGCGGCTGTCCTCAATCAGCCTGGGCCGCAGCACACGCCCTTGACCCAACCGGGCTTCGATGCGCTCCAGCACCTGGTTCAGTGCTTCGCCGCCGGCGCGGACCTCGGGCAACAGGGAGCGGCTGGTCTCTATGAAGGGCGTAACCTCGGTGGCGCTCAGGGCCAGTTCGCCCGCCGGGGCCAGCAGTTGCACCCGGGCCAGGTTCTCCATCAACAGCCGACACAAATGGTCGACGTTCTGGGTCGGCTGCGCGGTGCGCACCGTGATGTCGTCGCCTTCTCCAACGTCCCGCGCACGTAGGGCGTCGTGACGCCAGTGCAGCGTGAAAGCCGTCACGCCGCACTGGCGGGCCGACAACCAGCCCCCCATTTGCAGCAGCAAACGCCGGGCGCCGAACATCAGGGCCGGGGCCGTTTCGACGCGTCCGGGCAACTCCAGTTTGGCCGAGAAAGTCTCTGGCAGCTTGACCCAGGGGTAGCCCTCGGGGCGCAGCCCGTAAGCCTGGTCCAGCGCCAACAGCAACTGGCTATCAAAGCGCCGACTGATGCCGCCGCGGGGCAGTTGGCGCACATCGGCCAGGGTTTGGCAGCCCAGGCGCGTCAACGTTGCCTGATGGGCGTTGACTGCATCCACGGATGCAATGGGCAAGGGGTCGAGCACCTGCGCCAGCGGCATGGCAAAGCCGTCACGCAAGCCCATGCGCGCGCAAGCCAGGGCCGCCAGGCTGGTCGGTGCCCAAGCCAGTGCCGTGATGCCCAGCTCGGCGGCACCGGCTTCCACCAACTGGTGCAGCGGGCCTTCACCGCCGAACAGCCGCATGCTTTGTGCCACCTCCAGCCAGACTGTTTGCGCCTGCTGTGCCACCCGGGGAGTGAACTGAAGCGCCCAGACGGCCACGCCAAGAGGGTCAATGCGCGGCGCGCTGGCGCAGGCGGCGTCGGTCAACAGCGCGGCCCAATGCAGGGACATAGGTAGCCTCTGTTCTTGTCATGAATAGGTTTCGTCATTGCGAACGCAGTGAAGCAATCCATGACTTCCGGACTGCATGGACTGCCGCGCTACGCTCGCAGTGACAAAGCCCCTGTTGATGGTCCGTGTGCGGTGTCGCCCCTGATTCTGACGACTTGCCAGCAACTGGCTGGGGTGCATCAGGCGGGGTGTCAATACACTGATCAACGTTCCAGGCACCGATGGCAGCACGACGGGGCCGTCCAGCAAGGCGCCCTTGCGCTTGAGCAGGTGAACGTGCAGGGCCCAGTCAGGCCCCAGGGCGGTCAACAGCCGCAGTGGGGCGGGTGACGCGTCCCGCTGGGCCGCTTCGGGCCGGAACAGAAAGACCGGGCAGTCGCAGGCTTGGGCGTGCACTTGCAAGCGGCGCAATTGCTCGGCACGGGCCTGGGGCAACCAGGCCAGAATGGCGCCACCGCGGGGGTTGGCCTTGATCAGTTGTTCGGTGCACCAAAGCCGCTCAGCCGGGGTGTCGGCAGCGATCCAGACAATGCTTTTTTCGGCGATGCCAAGTTGGACCAGACCCGGTGCATGCGGGCGTTTGGGTGGCCCCACCAGCAAGATGTGGCCGCCACCAGCGGCCAGCCCTGCCAATGCAGGTGCCAGCAAGCGCCACTCGCAAAGAGAAGGCTGGGGTTGCAGCAGTTCGGTCAGCGCATGGCAGGGCCAGCCGCCACCGGGCAACTGGGCATCCAGCGCCGCAAAGCCGCTTGCCACCACAGACTGGCTGGCCTGCGCCACCTGGGAACCGCGCCAGATGGCCTGGGCGACGCTGCCCGGGAGCTGGCTGAGGTCAAACGGCTGCCCAAACGACTGCGGCGACGCATCGTCCGGCGGGGGTGTGGCGTTGACGATCCATTGCAGGGCGGCGGACATGGCTTTCTGAGACTGTTTAAAAACACAGTATACCCAAATTGCCACTTTGCAGGAGGCTTGTCTTTGTGGGAGCCCCGCCCTCGGGCCGAAGGCTGTTGGAATTCAATCGCGGCGGGGGCGCCGCTCCTACAGGGCGCCGCTCCCACAGGACGCCGCTCCCACAGGACGCCGCTCCCACTGGACGCCG
>JALNWC010000178.1 GCA_023231075.1 Rhodoferax sp. | reverse complement strand
CGTGATCGAAAAAGTCGCCCCCGGCGTGATCGCCCGCGAATCGGTCAGCCAGCCCATGCAAACCGGTCTCAAGTCGATCGACTCGATGGTGCCCGTGGGCCGGGGTCAGCGCGAATTGATCATCGGCGACCGCCAGACCGGCAAGACGGCCGTGGCCATCGACGCCATCATCAACCAGAAGGGTCAGAACATGACCTGCGTTTACGTTGCGATCGGCCAGAAGGCCTCCAGCGTGAAAAACGTGGTGCGTTCGCTGGAACAAGCTGGTGCCATGGAGTACACCATTGTGGTGGCCGCCACAGCCTCCGAGTCTGCCGCCATGCAATATGTGGCCGCTTACTCGGGCTGCACCATGGGCGAATACTTCCGTGATCGCGGCGAAGACGCGCTCATCGTCTATGACGACCTCTCCAAGCAGGCCGTGGCTTACCGCCAGGTGTCCCTGCTGTTGCGTCGCCCGCCGGGCCGCGAAGCCTACCCCGGCGACGTGTTCTACCTGCACAGCCGTCTGCTCGAGCGCGCCGCGCGCGTCAACGCCAAGTATGTCGAAGATTTCACCAAGGGTGCCGTCAAGGGCAAAACCGGTTCGCTGACGGCGCTGCCGATCATTGAAACCCAGGCCGGCGACGTGTCCGCGTTTGTGCCGACCAACGTGATTTCCATCACCGACGGCCAGATCTTCCTCGAAACCAGCCTGTTCAATGCCGGTATCCGCCCGGCCATCAACGCCGGTATCTCGGTGTCCCGCGTCGGGGGTGCAGCACAAACCAAACTCATCAAGAACCTGTCCGGCGGTATCCGTACCGACCTCGCCCAGTACCGCGAGCTGGCTGCCTTTGCGCAGTTTGCCTCCGACCTCGACGAAGCCACCCGCAAGCAGCTCGACCGCGGTGCCCGCGTGACCGAATTGCTCAAGCAGGCCCAGTACAGCCCGCTGCCGATTTCGCTCATGGGTGCCTCGTTGTTTGCCGTCAACAAGGGTTACCTGGACGACATCGACGTCAACAAGGTGCTGGCCTTCGAGCACGGCCTGCATGGCTACCTGAAAGACAAAAAAGCGGCCTTGCTGGCCAAGCTGGAAGCCGACCGCGCCATGGACAAGGACGCTGAAGCCGAGTTGAACACCGCCATCGCCGACTTCAAAAAGTCGTTTGCTTGAGGTCACCTCGTAACAGACAAGGAGACTGATATGGCAACTGGCAAGGAAATACGCGGCAAGATCAAGAACTTCGAAAGCACGAAGAAGATCACCAAAGCCATGGAGATGATTTCCGTCTCCAAAATGCGTAAAGCCCAGGAGCGCATGCGCGCGGCCCGGCCTTATTCCGAAAAAGTGCGCAACATTGCGGCGCACCTGGGTCAATCCAACCCGGAGTATGTGCACGCGTTCATGAAGCGCAACGACGCCAAAGTGGTGGGCATGATCGTGGTCACCACCGACAAGGGCTTGTGCGGCGGTCTCAACACCAACGTGCTGCGCGGCGTGACGCACAAACTGCGCGACGTGCAAAACGACGGCATGACCACGCGGGCGGTCGCCATCGGCAACAAGGGCCTGGGTTTCCTGAACCGCATTGGCGCCAAGGTGGTGGCCCACGTCACCCAGTTGGGTGACCGTCCGCACCTCGAGCGCCTCATTGGCCCGGTCAAGGTCCTGCTCGATGCCTACGCTAACGGTGAAGTCAACGCGGTTTACCTGACCTACACGCGCTTCGTCAACACCATGAAGCAGGAAGTGGTGATGGAGCAATTGTTGCCCCTGTCGGCGGTGCAAATGCAGGCCGATGCCCATGCCAGTGAAAGCGCCAACGGCGAAAAGCATGGCTGGGACTATCTCTACGAGCCCGATGCGCCGACCGTGATCGACGAGCTGCTGGTGCGCTACGTGGAGGCGCTGGTGCTCCAGGCGGTGGCCGAAAACATGGCCTCCGAACACGCCGCGCGCATGGTTGCCATGAAGGCCGCCAGCGACAACGCCGGCAACGTGATTGGCGAGCTCAAGCTGGTCTACAACAAGACCCGCCAGGCCGCGATCACCAAAGAGTTGTCAGAAATCGTCTCCGGTGCAGCCGCCATCAGCGGATAAGCCTCAGTTAGCAGCAAGATTCAAATTTATTGGAGCAAAACCAAATGGCTCAGGAAAAAACAAATACGAACGCCGGCGTTCAAGGCAAGATTGTTCAGTGCATTGGCGCTGTGGTTGACGTGGAGTTTCCGCGCGAGCGCATGCCGCACATTTACGACGCGCTCAAGCTCGAAGGCTCCAACCTCACCCTGGAAGTCCAGCAGCAGCTGGGCGACGGCATTGTCCGCACCATTGCGCTGGGTTCCAGCGACGGCTTGCGCCGTGGCCTGATGGTGTCCAACACCGGCAGCTCCATCATGGTGCCGACGGGCACCGCCACCCTGGGCCGCATCATGGACGTGCTCGGCGCGCCCATCGACGAGCGCGGTCCGGTGGCTTCCACCCAGATGTCGTCCATTCACCGCAAAGCCCCCACCTATGACGAGCTCAGCCCGTCACAGGAACTGCTGGAAACCGGCATCAAGGTGATTGACCTGGTGTGCCCGTTCGCCAAGGGCGGCAAGGTCGGCCTGTTCGGCGGCGCCGGTGTCGGCAAGACCGTGAACATGATGGAACTCATCAACAACATCGCCAAGGCGCACAGCGGCTTGTCGGTGTTTGCCGGTGTGGGTGAGCGGACCCGCGAAGGCAATGACTTCTACCACGAGATGGCCGATTCCGGCGTGGTCAACCTCGAAAAGCTCGAAGACTCCAAAGTGGCCATGGTCTACGGCCAGATGAACGAGCCCCCGGGCAACCGCCTGCGCGTGGCCCTGACCGGCCTGACCATTGCCGAGTCCTTCCGTGACGAAGGCAAGGACGTGCTGTTCTTTGTGGACAACATCTACCGCTTTACGCTGGCCGGTACCGAAGTGTCCGCTTTGCTGGGTCGCATGCCTTCCGCCGTGGGTTACCAGCCCACCCTGGCCGAAGAAATGGGCCGTCTGCAAGAGCGCATCACCTCCACCAAAGTGGGTTCCATCACCTCGATCCAGGCCGTTTACGTGCCCGCCGACGACTTGACCGACCCCTCGCCCGCCACCACCTTCGCCCACCTGGATTCCACCGTGGTGCTGAGCCGTGACATCGCTTCGCTCGGCATTTACCCCGCCGTGGACCCGCTGGACTCCACCAGCCGCCAGCTCGACCCGAACGTGGTCGGCCTGGACCACTACGAAACCGCCCGCGCCGTGCAGGGAACGCTGCAGCGCTACAAGGAGCTGCGCGACATCATTGCCATTTTGGGCATGGACGAACTGGCCCCCGAAGACAAGCTGACGGTGGCGCGCGCGCGCAAGATCCAGCGTTTCCTGTCGCAGCCCTTCCACGTCGCTGAAGTGTTCACCGGCTCGCCCGGCAAGTACGTCAGCCTGGCTGAAACCATCCGCGGCTTCAAGATGATTGTGGCCGGCGAGTGCGATCACTTGCCCGAGCAAGCCTTCTACATGGTCGGCACCATCGACGAAGCCTTCGAAAAAGCCAAGAAAATGTGATCACTTTGCGGGACAGATCTTTAGCTCTGTCCCCAACTGACTAGGAAAAAAATGAACACTATTCATGTTGATGTGGTGAGTGCCGAAGAGTCCATCTTCTCGGGCGAAGCGCGTTTTGTCGCCTTGCCTGGTGAGGCGGGCGAGCTGGGCATCTACCCGCGCCACACGCCGCTGATCACCCGCATCAGGGCGGGCTCGGTGCGCATCCAGCTGGCTGACGGTGGCGAAGAGTTCGTGTTTGTGGCCGGTGGCATCCTCGAAGTGCAGCCCGACTGCGTCACCGTGCTGTCCGACACCGCGGTGCGCGGCAAGGACCTGGACGACGAAAAAGCCAACGAAGCCAAGCTGGCCGCCGAAGAAGCCGTCAAAAACGCCAAGACCGACCTCGACCTGGCGCGGGCCTCGTCCGAACTGGCCGTCATGGCCGCCCAGATTGCCGCCCTGCGCAAGTACCGCCAAAAGAAATAGGCAGTTCACAGCGTGCAACCGCCGATTCATCCAAAACCCGACGCCTAAACCGTCGGGTTTTTTGTTGTCTGATAATTGCCAAGATTAATGTAAGTATTTGATACACTGACAAAAAAATAGTTATCACAGCACGGGGATACACATGCCGAATCCGGATGTTTCTGGTCTGCCAACTGTCACACAGCCGACCGTGGACGAATTGCTGGTTTGCCTGCAAATTTTGGCGCGCACCCACGGCGAGCCTGCCACACGCGACGCCTTGATGGCCGGTTTGCCGGCCGAGCACGCCCGCCTGACGCCCGGTTTGTTTGCACGTGCCGCACTGCGTGCGCACCTGAGCAGCCAGCTGGTGCAGACACCGCGCCGCTCCCTGCCGACGCCCTGCTGGCGCGCTTGCCCACCTTGCCTGCGGCGCAAAGCCTGGTCTGGCTGAGCAACATCGACGCGCAGTGGCAATAGGCCCTGCGCCAAATCCTGCAGACCCAGCCCGCTGCCCGCGTGGTGCTGCTCTCAAGCGTGCCCGAGCCCGCCGAAGGCCTGCGCGCGCTCGATGACGGCGCCCGCGGCTACACCCATGCCTATGGCGTGCCCGCGCTGCTGCAAGAGGTGGCGCTGGTGATTGAACACGGTGGCCTGTGGGTTGGCCCCGACCTGCTGCGGCGACTGGTGGGCTCCACCAACGCCGCCCTGGCGGCCCAGCAGGCCGTCAGCAAAGCGCAGTCGCCGGTGGCTGCCGCACCCGGCGCCGGCCCCAACGCCTGGGCCCTGCTGTCAGCGCGCGAAGTGCAGGTGGCCCGCGCCGTGTCGGCCGGACGCTCCAACAAGGAAGTGGCCGACAAGATGTTCATTTCCGAGCGCACCGTCAAGGCCCACCTGGGCGCCATTTTTGAAAAGCTCGGCGTGCGTGACCGTCTGCAACTGGTGTTGCGTCTGGCGGCATCCCCGGAGCCGGCGTCAGCTCCAACGGCAGAGCCCAAACCATGACCGAGCCAGACAAAACCGACGCACTGAGCCAGACCGACACCAGCCTGGTGCGGGTGCTCGAAGACCTGATCGACGTGCTCATCACCCGCGGCGTGATCCAGTTCACCGACCTGCCCGAAGCCGCCCAGGCCAAGCTGCTGGAGCGCCGCGAAACCCGGGCCAGCTTGAACAATCGCCTGCAACTGCTGCCCGCGGACGACGACAACGACCTGCTTTAAAAAGCCGACAGCCATCGGCCCGAGGGCGGGCCTCCTACAAAATGCCGAGCCCGTCACCCCTGTGGCAGCGGCATCCCTGTGGCAGCGGCATCCCTGTGGGATCGGCATCGGCCCCTTGTGGGAGCGGCATCGGCCCCTTGTGGGATCGGCATCCTTGTAGGAGCGGCGCCCTCGCCGCGATGGCTCCCTGGCAAAAAAATGGGAAGCAAAGGCATGTGCTCAAGTCACTGATAATGAAACCATGCGACCTCCAACAAAAACTTTGCTGGCAAGCGACGGACCCGTTGTGGCCATGATCTGCGCGGCTTTTCCGAACGCAATGGCTGTTTATGCCTTCGGCAGCCAGATCCGGGGTGAGGCGGGTAGCGAGAGCGACCTCGACCTGGCCGTTCTGGTCGCAGGTTATGCCGACCCGTTGGCGCTCTGGGATGTGGCTGCCAACCTGGCCAACGTGGTGGACTGCCCTGTCGACCTTCTGGACTTGCGCGCCGCGTCTACCGTGATGCAGTACCAAGTGATCACGACCGACCAACGGCTGTGGGCTTCAGGCGTCGAAGCTGGGTTGTTTGAGTGCTTTGTGCTCAGTGAAAAGACCAAGCTGGAAGAAGCCCGAGCGCCACTGCTGCGCGATATTGCCGCCACCGGGAAAATCCATGATCGATGAGAGTTTCTGGAATTCACCCGGAATGTCCTGAAGCGGGATGCCGCCAACTGAATTAATCAACCCCACCAAAATACCCGAATGCCGGTGTTTTTGGAGCGCCCTTTGAAAGGTTTGCCATCACGGGGACATTTGGTAAGCGTTTATACTGGAATCATATTCCAATATAAACGAAATAAATGTATCCGCGCACCCTCTCAAAAACCATTCACAGCATCAGTGACAGTTTTCCTGTCTTGATGCTGACGGGCCCTCGGCAGGTGGGGAAAACCACCTTGCTT
>JALNWC010000177.1 GCA_023231075.1 Rhodoferax sp. | reverse complement strand
CCCGCAGCAGTTTCAGGCCGCCGCTGGCGCTGAACGGGCTGCTGGCCGGACGCACCACCGATTCATCTTGACTGGCCGCGGCGGTGTCCCAGTGCAGGCGGCCATCTTCAGCGGCGCGCGGAATGCCGGTGTACTCGCGCAGGCCACCGGGCCGGTTGGTCAGCACATCGGCGTGCATGAAGCCGCCATCGAGCAGTTCGCGAATGATGAAGCCGGGGCCACCGGCCGCCTGGAACTGGTTGACGTCGGCACTGCCATTGGGATAGACGCGGCTCAGCAGCGGCACCTTATCGGACAGCGCCGAAAAATCATCCCAGTCAATGACGATGCCGGCCGCGCGCGCCACCGCCACCCAGTGGATCAGGTGATTGGTCGAGCCGCCGGTGGCCAGCAAGGCGACCATGGCGTTGACGATGCAGCGCTCGTCGACCACCCGGCCTATCGGCGGGCATGTGAAATCTGCGCCGCCCAGCACCGTGCGCAGCGCTTCGCGCGTGAGCTCGTCGCGCACATCTGCGCCGGGGTTGATGAAGGCGGTGCCCGGCACATGCAGGCCCATGGTTTCGAGCAGCATCTGGTTGCTGTTGGCGGTGCCGTAAAAGGTGCAGGTGCCGGCGCCGTGGTAGGCCGCGGATTCGGCCGCCAGCAGTTCGGTGCGCCCGACCAGGCCCTGGGCGGCCTGCTCACGCACTTTGGATTTTTCATTGTTGGACAAGCCCGAAGTCATGGGCCCGGCTGGCACAAACACCGTGGGCAGGTGGCCAAACTGCAGCGCGCCGATCAGCAGGCCCGGCACGATCTTGTCGCACACGCCCAGCATCAGCGCGCCGGCAAACACGTCGTGACTCAGCGACACCGCCGTGGCCATGGCGATCACGTCGCGCGAAAACAGGCTCAGCTCCATGCCCGGCGTGCCCTGCGTGACGCCGTCGCACATGGCGGGAACGCCGCCGGCCACCTGCGCCGTGGCGCCGTGTTTGCGCGCTTCGGCCTTGATCAGGTCCGGGTAATGCTGGAACGGCGCATGGGCCGACAACATGTCGTTGTAGGCCGTGACGATGCCGATGTTGGGCGCTTTTTCGGCCACCACACGCAGCTTGTCGTTGCCGGGCAAGGCGGCAAACGCATGGGCCACATTGGCGCAACCCAGGCGCTGGGCACCCGGTGGGCGCTGCAGCGCAGCCTCAAGCCGCGCCAGATAAGCGCCACGGGTGGGCAGACTGCGCCGGATGATGCGCTCGGTGACCAGGGCCACGGTGTCATGAAGTTTCATGGTTTTGATAAAAATTGGTAACTAAATTACATCCGTGATATTACTCCGTAAATGGAAAACATCGGGGCATCAAAGTTACCAACAGCTTACCAATTGCGCAACAAAGCTCGCAGCAGTGAATTCCCTATACTTCCGGCATGACCCATCTTGCCGACCTCCGTAAAAGCTACGAACGTGCCGAACTCAACGAAGACGCCTCCCACGCCGATCCCCTGAAACAGTTCGAACAATGGCTCAAGGAAGCCATTTCGGCCGAAGTGCCCGAGCCCAACGCCATGACGGTGGCCACCGTGGCCAGCAACCTGCGCCCCAGCACACGCGTGGTGCTGATCAAGGGCTATGACGAGCGCGGCATCACCTGGTTCACCAACTATGACAGCCGCAAGGGTCAGGAACTGGCCGGGAACCCTTTTGCCGCCCTGCAGTTCCACTGGGTCGAACTGGAGCGCGTGGTGCGCATCGAGGGTCTGGTGGAGAAGGTCAGTGATGAAGAAAGCGATGCCTACTTTCACAGTCGCCCATTGGACTCGCGCATTGGCGCCTGGGCCAGCCCGCAAAGCCAGGTGATCTCGGGTCGCGGCGTGCTGGTGGCCAATGCGGCCCGCTACGGCGCCCGGTTTTTACTCCATCCGCCGCGCCCGCCACACTGGGGCGGCTACCGGCTCAAGCCCGACCAATGGCAATTCTGGCAGGGACGCAAAAGCCGGCTGCATGACCGGCTGCAATACCGCCTGGACCCATCAGGCACCACCGAGCCGCACTGGATTCTGGAGCGCCTGGCCCCTTAGGGCAGCAGCCCCACCAGCGGCATCACCAAGGTGACGGTCGCCAGGCCAGTCTGCGCCAACAGCAGACCCAGGATGATGGGCAGGGGTACCGGGTGAATGATGCCGCTTAAAACCGGGTTGTTCACGACAGGCAAGCAGCTTGAAAACGGCCGATGGTCGTTGCCCTTTGGCCGAAAAAAGGGCACGAAGCCCCTGCCGCAAGAGCCGGCTTGTCACTTGCCGGCGTTTTTGGCGCTTTCGGCCATTTTTGATTTCAACACCCCGTAGGCCACGCCCACACCAACAATGATGGCGGCGATCACCACGACGCTCATGATGCCGTAGTCGGTAGAAAAAAGGTCCTGGAGAGCTTTCATGGGGGGCGTCCTTAAAGATGTCAATCGTCAGAATAATGGAACTTTGATCGAACTGTCAATACCGCCTCAATTTCAAATCTGATCTGTATCAAGTTTTCAGAAAATAAGTCAGGCGCGGCGCCAGGCTCATGAAGCATCACGGTGGGTGTGAGCCGCGGTGGCACAGTCGGCACAGACACCGCGCACCGCCAGGTCCAGGCTCAGGCCCTGGTAGCCCAGAACTTTCAGTGCCTGCAAGGCATTTTGTGCCGCCACCTCAAGATCCAGCGCATTGCCTTGCAGCGCCCCCTGCAAGGGCTGGTCACGGTGGCAACTTTGGCACTCAAAGTGCGGCAGGGCGTGCACGCTGGCAGGCATGGCCTGGTAGCGCCGCACCCGGTGCACATCAACCCGGCACAACAACAGGCCCACTTGGGTCAGTCGGTCAATCAGCCGGTACAGCGTGACCCGGTCCAGCGCGCTGCCGGATTCACCGGGCCCCTCGGCCAGCGGCTTGTTTTGCAAAGCGCTTTGCAACTGGGCGTGGGTGTAACTGGTGTCCGGGTGCGCCAGCAACCAACCCAACACCCGGCGCGCAGCACCGGTGCGGCGCAGGCCGTGGGCGGACAGCAAGGCATCGATCGGGTCAACAAGGGGTAACGAAGGCGCGGTAGCCATGGCATGGGGGTTTCTGGTGAGGAATTTTCTACGGGATGATTTATTGCAATTGAGTTGCGATAAACTCTAGTGCAATTCAGTTGCATTATTGCAGCAATTCACCCTTCGATGACGCCATGATGCACGCCCTCCCGCCACACCAGCACATCCACGACAGTCCGCACCACCCTGCGGCGCACCCCGTCGCCAAGCCGACCCGAGGCTTGAGCGTGCTGGCCTGGCCCGCCTGGCGCCGGGTGCTGGCCGTGCTGCCGCTGGTGCTGGCGCTCTGGCTGGCGGTGGGGTGGGCCAACATGGGGGCAAGTCCGTGGTAAGGCTTGACAACCTGACGGTGAGCTACCGCCAGCACCCGGCCCTGCACCACATCAGCGGGCAGTTTGCCACCGGCTCGCTCAGCGCGGTGATTGGCCCCAACGGATCGGGCAAAAGCACCCTGCTGAAAAGCATCATGGGCTTGCTCAAACTCTCGGGCGGGCGCGTGCAGGTGGACACGCCGCGCGAGCGCATCGCCTACCTGCCGCAAATGACCGAGATCGACCGCAGTTTTCCGATGCCGGTGCGCGACTGCGTGCTGCTGGGTTGCTGGAACGCTTTGGGTGCCTGGGGCGGGGTCCATGCCGACCTGCTGGCGCGGGCCGACGCCGCCATTCACCAGGTCGGGCTGGAGGGTTTTGAGGCGCGCCCCGTGGGCTCGCTGTCGAGCGGGCAATTTCAGCGCGTGCTGTTTGCGCGCCTGCTGGTGCAGGACGCCGATTTGATTTTGCTCGATGAACCCTTCAACGCCATGGACTCGCGCACCACGGCGGCGCTGCTGGACCTCATCAAACATTGGCACACCGAGGGCCGCACCGTGATTGCCGTGCTGCACGACGACGCGCAGGTCAGCGCCCACTTTGACCAGACGGTGCTACTGGCGCGTGAACTGGTGGCCTGGGGCAACACCGCAGAGGTATTGACGCAAGCCAACTTGCAGCGCGCGCGCAGGCTTGCCGAGGCCTGGGACGACAGCGCCGACATTTGCCACACCGACGAGGCCAGCGCATGATGGCGCTGTGGGACTGGGTGATTGGCCCGTTTGCCGAATTTGCCTTCATGCGCCGCGCGCTGGTGGCCACGCTCGCGCTCGCCGTGAGCGCCGCGCCCCTTGGCGTGTTCCTGACGCTGCGGCGCATGAGCCTGCTGGGCGACGCCATCAGCCACGCCGTGCTGCCGGGCGTGGCGATTGGTTTCATGTTTTCTGGCCTGTCGCTGACCGCCATGGCTGCCGGTGGCGTGATCTCGGGCATGTTGGCCGCCGGCCTGGCCGGTTTCATCAGCCGCTTCACCACCCTGAAAGAAGACGCCAGTCTGGCCGCCATCTACCTGCTCGCGCTGGCGCTGGGGGTCACGCTGTTGTCGCGCCAGGGCACCCAACTCGACCTGCTGCACATTTTGTTCGGCAGTGCGCTGGGGGTGGATGGCGCCGGGTTGCTGCTGGTGGTCAGCGTGGCCAGCGTCAGCGTGATCGCCCTGGCGGCGCTGTACCGCGGTCTGGTGCTGGAAAGCTTTGACCCGGTGTTTCTGGCCGCCGCGTCCGGACGCGGCTGGGGCCGCCGTGGCGGGATCTGGCAGCAGGCTTTTTTGATGCTGGTGGTGGTCAACCTGGTGGCCGGTTTTCAGACCCTGGGCACGCTGATGGCGGTGGGCCTGATGATGCTGCCAGCCGTGTCAGCCCGGCTCTGGCACGACTCTTTAAGCGCGCAACTGGTCAACGCCAGCGCCCAGGCCACGCTGGCTGGCAGCGTCGGGCTGTTGCTGTCTTACCACTTCGACACACCCAGCGGACCCACCATCATTGGCTGCGCCGGCGTGCTGTATGGCATGTCTTTGCTGGTGGCCCCCGGCGGCTGGTTGCCCCAGGCGCTCAGACGCCCGCACCGGGTGGGTTGAATTTCATGAAACGCAATACCCTCAAACTTCTCACCCTGTCGGCGCTCGCCCTGAGCGGCTTGCTCCCTTTGCCGACCCTGGCCGCAGCGCCGATTCCGGTGGTGGCCTCGTTCAGCATTCTCGGCGACCTGGTGCAGGTGGTGGGCGGCGCGCGTGTGCAGGTCACGACCCTGGTCGGGCCGAATGCCGATGCCCACAGCTTTGAGCCCAGACCCGCCGACGCCAGGGCCGTTTTGAAAGCGCGCCTGTTTGTCATCAATGGGCTCAACTTTGAACCCTGGGCCGAAAAACTGGCCAAATCAGCCGCCTACCAGGGCGCCATGGTGGTGGCCTCGCGCGGCGTCAAGCCGCTTCAATTGGACGACGCTGGCGACAGCCTCGGCCACCACCACGCCGACCCGCACGCCTGGCAAAACCCCGACAACGTGGTGTTGTACGTGCAGAACATTGCCGCCGGCCTGTCCAGAGTGGACCCGGCAGGTGCCGACAGTTACCAGGCCAATGCCGCGCGTTATGCCGCACTGCTGAAAGACTTCGACGCCCAAGCACGGGCGCAATTTGCCGCCCTGCCAGCAAGCCAACGCAAGGTGATCACCTCACACGACGCCTTTGGCTACTTTGCGGCGCATTACCAGATCCAGTTTTTGGCCCCCGAGGGCGTCAACGCCGACACCACGCCCAGTGCCAAGCACGTGGCGGAACTGATTCGCCAGATGAAACGCGAAAAGATCAAGGCGGTTTTTGTTGAAAACATGAGCAACCCCAAGCTGATCGCGCAGATCAGCAAGGACGCCGGCGCCACGCTGGGCGGCACGCTGTATTCCGATGCCCTTTCCGGCCCGGCGGAACCGGGCTCAAGCTACCTGAAGATGATGCAGCACAACGTCACGCAACTGCTCGCCGGCATGCGCCGGAATGACTGAGCACGTCGCTGCGCGCGTGGTCTGACCCGCAAAGCATCTAATTGGTTGGGGTCAGAGCACGTCGCTGCGCGAGTGGTCTGACCCGCAAAGTCTTAACGTGAAAGAACATGCATGTCATGCCGGACTTGATCCGGCATCCATGAATTCGGAGCCATGGATTGCGGATCAAGTCCGCAATGACAGCCTTCTTTCATGCTTCTGGGTGGCATGGCCGCCATGAAAGTTAGATTAGTTGGGGTCAGAGCACGTCGCT
>JALNWC010000176.1 GCA_023231075.1 Rhodoferax sp. | reverse complement strand
TTTTGACCCCGACACGCCGCTCGAGGAAACCATGGGCGCGCTGGCCAGCGCGGTGCAGCAGGGCAAGGCCTTGTATGTGGGCGTCAGCAGTTATTCGGCCAGCAAGACGCGCGAGGCTGCCGCGCTGCTCAAGAGCATGGGCGTGCGTCCGCTCATTCATCAGCCCTCGTACAGCCTGTTGAACCGCTGGATCGAAGACGATCTGCTCGATGCGCTCGACGACACCGGCATGGGCTGCATCGCCTTCAGTGCGCTGGCGCAGGGCCTGCTGACCGACAAATACCTGAACGGCACGCCGAGAGATGCGCGCATCAACCGCCCCGGCGGCGGCTCCTTCAAGCCCGACTTTTTGAGCGAGGCCAACCTCAAGCATGTGCGCGCCCTGAACGACCTGGCGCAGGCGCGCGGCCAAAGCCTGGCGCAAATGGCCATCGCCTGGGTGTTGCGCGACGCCCGCGTCACCAGCGCCCTGATCGGTGCCAGTTCAGCCGCGCAAATTACCGAACTGGCCGGGGCCTTGAGCCAGCTGTCGTTCAGCGCCGGGGAGTTGCAGGCCATTGACCAGCATGCGGTCGAGGGTGGCATCAACCTGTGGCACAAGCCGTCAACGGACCAGCGCCCTTGAAGCCCGACCTGCACGCGCGCGCCCATCTGCTGGCGCTGGCTGCGATTGTCATGTGGGGCAGCCTGGCCAGCCTTGGCGTGGCCTTGCGCCATGTGCCGCCGTTTCTGCTGACCGGCCTGTCGCTGATGGTGGGCGGCCTGATTGCGCTGCCGCTCTCGGGTTTCAAGCTGGCGGCGTGGCGGGTGCCGCTGCCCACGCTGGCGCTGGGCGTGTACGGCCTGTTTGGCTACCACTTTTTGCTCTTTGTCGGCCTGCAAAATGCGCCGCCGGTGCAGGCCAATCTGGTCAACTACCTGTGGCCGCTGCTGATCGTGGTGCTGGCGCCGGTGCTGCTGCCGGGTTTGGCCATGCGCTGGCAGCACATGGTGGCCGGGCTGATCGGGTTTGCCGGGGCCGCGATCGTGATTTTGGGCAGCGCAGAGCCGAACGTCAATGCGGCTAGCGGCGCGCTGGCCGATGGGGCGGCCAGTGCGTCGACCGGTCTGAAGGTCGAATGGCTTTGGGGTTATCTGGCCTCTGCAATAGGAGCGGTCGTTTGGGCCACCTACTCGCTGCTGACGCGCCGGGTAGCGCATTTCGATACCGCCGCCATTGGCACCTTTGCCTGGATTTCGGGCCTGCTCGCGCTGCTGTGCCACGCGCTGATGGAGCCCGCCGTGAGCTTGAGTCTGCGCGACTGGGGGCTGATTGGCCTGTTGGGCCTGGGGCCCTTGGGCGGCTCTTTCTTTTTGTGGGACAAGGCGCTCAAGACGGGTGATGCACGCCACATCGGCCTGTTGAGTTACCTGACGCCGCTGCTGTCCACGTCCCTGCTGCTGTGGGTCAGCGGCCGGGCGTTGACCTGGCCGGTGGGCTTGGCCGGGGTGTTGATTGTGGGGGCGGCCTGGCTGGGGACGCGTGTCAGATGATGACCGTTGCTGCGATTCAAATTCATTTGGATTGATTCCCTCTCCCTTTTGGAGAGGGTTGTTGGGAGAGGGTTGTTGGGAGAGGGTTGGGGTGAGGGCGGCTGTTTGAGTCTTGGTGCCGGGTTTCGCCCCGGCGGGCGAGGTACTTTTCTTTGGCTATCGCCAAAGAAAAGTACCCATCGATGCGTCGACCCTACTGTCTGCGACCCGCAGCACAGCTGCGGGCAACCTGCGCTGGGCGGGTTTTGCGGGGGAGTCGCTCGAACTCGCTACGCTCAGACAATCGCGCCTCCTGATCCCGCAAAACCCACCCAGCGCAGGCGCATACAGAAGGGGGTGGGGTGCAGGACATCCAAGTCCCACCGCCTCGTGCTGCTGCGCAGCACATCGTGCGAAAACTTGATTAGCAATGAAGTTCAGCCAGCACACAAAAAACACCAGTCGGTGCTGCTTTCAGACGCATCTCTGTCAATTTCAACTCGCGAGTTTGCCCGGCAAGCCTTCGCCTAGGGCAATTCTTAGCGCTTTTTCGCCTGGATGGTGAATGGCTGCACTTCATTGCTAATCAGGAAACATTTTGCAGTCACCGTCAACTCCTGAATGCGGGTTGTTGCAAGGTTAACACGCAGCCCGTCACCATGCACAATGCGGCCATGATCGAACTCACCCATATTCAAGCTGCCGCCGAGCGCCTGCAGGGGCACCTGCTGCGCACGCCTTGCGTGGCCTCCAAAACGCTCTCAAGCATCACGGGGGCGCAGGTGGTGCTGAAGTTCGAGAACCTGCAGTTCACCGCCTCGTTCAAGGAGCGCGGCGCCTGTAACAAGTTGTCGCTGCTCAGTGCTGAGGAGCGCGCCCGCGGTGTCATTGCCATGAGCGCGGGCAACCACGTCCAGGGCGTGGCCTACCACGCGCAGCGGCTCGGCATTCGGGCGGTGATCGTCATGCCGCGCTTCACGCCGGGCGTCAAGGTCGAGCGCACGCGCGGTTTTGGCGCCGACATCGTGCTGCACGGCGACACGCTCGACGAGGCGCGCGCCCACGCCTTGCGCCTGGCCGAACAGCAGCAGCTGGTGTTTGTGCACCCCTATGACGATCCCGACATCGTCGCCGGTCAGGGCACGGTGGCGCTGGAGATGCTGGACGACGTGCCCGATCTCGACACGCTGGTGGTGGCGATTGGCGGCGGCGGCCTGATCGCCGGCATGGCCACGGCGGCCCGGGCCATCCAGCCCGGCATCGAGATCATCGGCGTGCAGGCCTCGCGTTTTCCGGCCATGTACAACGCCATCAAGGGCACGCACCTGCCGCAGGGCAACAGCAGCCTTGCCGAAGGGATTGCGGTGGGTACCCCCGGCGTGTTGCCGCAGGCCATCATTCGCGACAAGGTCAACGACCTGGTGCTGGTCGACGAAGGCGACATCGAACAAGCCATCGTGATGCTGCTCGAAGTCGAAAAAACCCTGGTCGAAGGCGCCGGCGCCGCCGGCCTCGCGGCGCTGCTGAAATACCCCGAGCGCTTCAAGGGCAAAAAAGTGGGCGTGGTGCTGTGCGGCGGCAACATCGACCCGCTGCTGCTGGCGGCCATCATCGAGCGCGGCATGGTGCGCGCCGGGCGCCTGGCGCGCCTGAAGGTGAGCGCGCGCGACGTGCCGGGCACGCTGGCGCTGATCACCGCCACGGTGGCCAATGCCGGGGCCAACATCAACGAGG
The DNA here is from genome assembly GCA_023231075.1 of Rhodoferax sp. Taxonomy (GTDB): domain Bacteria; phylum Pseudomonadota; class Gammaproteobacteria; order Burkholderiales; family Burkholderiaceae_C; genus Rhodoferax. The sequence goes on along the minus strand of JALNWC010000176.1, from coordinate 2,935 downwards.
TGCACCACCAGCGCGCGTTTACCACGCTGGCGGCGCAAAACGTCGAGATCGAGCTGGTGATCCAGACCCGCGGTCCGCAGCACATCACCGAGGTGCTGGAAGCCTTGCAACAGGCCGGCCTGCAAAGCCAACTGGTGCGCTGAGCCCACCAGACCAGGACTTGCGCAGAAGGCTCCCCGCGGGGCACTCCGAGGGGCACTCCGGGGCCATCCATGCTGGCTTTTGCGACAGGCAGGCGCAGCAACTCAGGGGCGGTGTAGCGTAAGTCCTGATTTTGGTCTGGATCGATAAGCTTTCAACTATTGCTGTAACCTTCAGGTAACTGTTGGCCAATTTCCCTAAAATCAACCGCTTTGAGGGGCCGAGCCACAGAGCCGGACACCTTGCCATTTTTATAACATCCCGAGGACTCATCCACCATGCCAAGCCTGAATCCCAACGCGCCAAGCCATGTCAAAAATGCCAAACTCGTCGCCTGGGTGGCCGACATGGCCGCGCTCACCCAACCGGACAGCATCTACTGGTGTGACGGTTCCGACGAAGAATACGCGCGCCTGTGTCAGCAACTGGTTGACGCGGGTACTTTCAAAAAACTCAATCCCGCCAAGCGTCCCAACAGTTTCCTGGCCTGCTCCGACCCGAGCGACGTGGCGCGCGTCGAAGACCGCACCTACATCTGTTCCGAGAAAAAGGAAAACGCCGGTCCGACCAACAACTGGATGGCCCCCGCCGAGATGCGCGCCACCCTGCAGCCGCTGTTTGCAGGCTGCATGAAGGGCCGCACCCTGTATGTGGTGCCGTTCAGCATGGGGCCGCTGGGCTCGCACATTTCGCACGTCGGCATCGAACTCACCGACAGCGCCTACGTGGCCGTGAGCCAGAAAATCATGACGCGCATGGGCAAGGCGGTGTACGACGTGCTGGGTGCCGACGGTGCCTTTGTACCCTGCATGCACACCGTGGGCGCGCCGCTGGCGGCCGGCCAGTTGGATGTGAAATGGCCTTGCAACAGCACCAAGTACATCGTTCACTACCCTGAAACCCGAGAAATCTGGTCTTATGGCTCGGGCTACGGTGGCAACGCCTTGCTCGGCAAAAAGTGTTTTGCGCTGCGCATTGCCTCCAACATGGGGCGCGACCAGGGCTGGTTGGCCGAGCACATGCTGATCCTGGGCGTGACCAACCCGCAGGGCAAAAAATACCATGTGGCCGCCGCTTTCCCGAGCGCCTGTGGCAAAACCAATTTCTCCATGCTGGTGCCGCCGGCCGGTTTTGAAGGCTGGAAAGTCACCACCATTGGCGACGACATCGCCTGGATCAAGCCACACGCGGACGGCAAGATGTACGCCATCAACCCCGAAGCGGGTTATTTCGGCGTGGCCCCGGGCACCAATTACCACACCAACCCCAACTGCATGGCCAGCCTCGACAAAAACGTGATCTTCACCAACGTCGCGCTGACCGACGACGGCGACGTCTGGTGGGAAGGCATGGAACAGGACGGTGGCGGCCTGCCCGCCCACCTGATCGACTGGCAGGGCAAGGACTGGACGCCCGAGATCGCACGGGCCACAGGCGCCAAGGCGGCCCACCCCAATTCGCGTTTCACCGTGGCTGCCATCAACAACCCGGCGCTTGATGTGCACTGGGACAGTACCGATGGGGTCGCCATTGACGCCTTTATTTTTGGCGGCCGCCGTTCCACCACGGTGCCGCTGGTGACCGAGTCGCGCAACTGGATGGAGGGCGTCTACATGGCCGCCACCATGGGTTCCGAGACCACGGCCGCGGCTGTGGGCCAGATGGGCGTGGTGCGCCGCGACCCGTTTGCCATGCTGCCGTTCTGCGGCTACAACATGAGCGACTATTTTCAGCATTGGCTCGACATGGAGCACAAGCTCGAAGCATTGGGCCACACCCTGCCCAAGATCTTCTGCGTCAACTGGTTCCGCAAGAACGAGGCCGGCAAATTTGTCTGGCCCGGTTACGGCGACAACATGCGCGTGCTCAAGTGGATGATTGACCGCCTGGAAGGCAAGGCGCAGGGCATGGAAACCATGTTTGGCATTGCCCCCCTGTTCGACGAGCTCACCTGGACCGGTCTGGCGTTCAGCGCCGAGCAGTTCAATACCGTGACCAGCATCGACAAGGCGGCCTGGACCGAGGAGCTCAAATTGCATGCAGCGCATTTTGAGCAGCTGTCCTACCATTTGCCGCAGGCGCTCATTGAAACCAAGGCCACTTGGGAGCAGCGGCTGCAAGCCTGAGGCTTTGTCGGGGTGGTGAATGGGGCGCTGGCGCCGCATTCACCGTGCTTCGGGTTTCTTGACAATTGGCAATACAAGGCAAGGCCCTGCCGCTTGGGTAAACTGGCGTCCCTCTCAAGGAGTTCTCGATGAAAATTCTTCTCGCCGTTGACGGTAGCCCGTACACCAAGAAAATGCTGGCCTACCTGGCTGCCAATGAGCTGTTTTCACCTAAAAACGAATACACCGCCTTCACGGCCCAGATGGTCCTGCCGTCGCAGGCGCGGGCCGCGCTCGGCAAGGAAATGGTCGCCAAATATTACGAGGACGAAGGTCAGGGCATCATGGGCCCGGTCCACAAGTTTCTGGAACGCCAGGGCATCAAGGCCAAAGGCATCTGGAAGACGGGCAACGCCGGTGAGCTGATCGCCAAGCTGGCAGAGACCGAGAAATTTGACCTGGTGGTGATGGGCTCGCACGGTCGTGGTGCCCTGGGCAATCTGGTGGTGGGCTCGGTGACCACCAAGGTGCTGGCCAGTTGCAAGGTGCCGGTTTTGATCGTGCGTTAAGGGATGCGGAAATTGCCAATGTCCCGTTTATGGCGAGCGCTGGCGGGATGCAGTGCTAGGCGCTGCGAGTGCCGTGTGGCTATGCCACACAAGCGAGTAGCAACGACGCAATGCGCCCGC
>JALNWC010000175.1 GCA_023231075.1 Rhodoferax sp. | reverse complement strand
TGCCGCCCGAAGTCAAGGCCTTTGTGCAGCTGTGCAGCGCCGAACAATTACACAGCCAACGGGATCTGAGTGCCCTGTTGTTCGAGGGCGACGGCGACGCCTTGCAAGCCTTGTTGCCCCAAGTGGCCCAGCGGGCCGGCGCGATGGTGCGCATCGAAAGTCTGACACCCGCGCAATTGGCCACCGGTGCACACTACGACTTGAGCGCCCTGATGCATGAGCAAAGCATCAGCACCAACACCGCAGCCGCGGGCGGCAACGCGCAGCTGATGACGATGGGCTGATTTTTATAAAAAAGGAGTCACTGATGACATTCAAGCGACCGCCGTGACTTCTCGTGTTGTCATTGCGGGCTCGACCCGCAATCCATGGATCCCGGATCGAGTCCGGGATGACAAGATTCCTCACTGCCATTTTTCCAACCCTTATTTTTCAGGAAACCCCCATGAAACTCACCACCCCACTTTTGCCCTTGATGGGCGCGCTCACCCTGGCTTTTGCCGGCCAGGCTTATGCCCAGGAACAAACCGTCGTGATCGGTCTGACCGGCCCCTTGTCGGGCGCCAACGCCTTTGCCGGCAAGGACAACGAGAACGGCGTGCGCCTGGCCGTTGACGAGCTCAACAGCAAGAAGATCACGGTGGGCGGCAAAACCTTGAAGTTTGTCCTGCAATCCGAAGACGACCAATGCGACCCCAAAGCCGGCGTGCAGGTGGCGCAAAAATTCGTCGATGGCGGCGTCAAGTTCGTCATGGGCCCCTATTGCTCGGGTGTGGCGGTTCCCGCCTCGCGGATTTACAACGAAGGTGGCGCCATGATGTCCACCGTCGGCACCAACCCCAAAGTCACCTTGGGCGGCTACAAAAATCTGTTCCGGATCGTCGCCAGCGACAACCAGATTGGCACCGGCATGGCCAGTTATGCCGCCAAGGTGCTCAAACTGAAAACCGTGGCGGTGATTGACGACCGCACCGCCTTTGGCCAGGGCGTGGCCCAGGAGTTCACCAAAGAAGCCAAGCGTCTGGGGCTCAATATCGTCGGCCAGGAATTCACCACCGACAAGGCCACGGATTTCACCGCCATCCTGACCACGCTCAAGGCGAAAAATCCGGACGCCATTTTCTTTGGCGGCTACGCGCCGCAAGCCGCGCCCATGACGCGCCAGATGCAGCAGCTCGCCATCAAAGCCAAGTTGCTGGGCGGTGACACCCTGTGCAGCCCCGAAATGGGCAAGCTCGCCGGCGATGCGGTCAATGACGTGGTGTTCTGCGCACAGGGCGGCTCGATGCTGGACAAGACCGCCGCCGGCCCGGCTTTCAAAGCCAAGTACAAGCAACGTTACAACCAGGACGCCGACGTCTATGCCGCGCCGTTTTATGACCAGACCCTGTTCATTGGCGAGTCCATCCAGAAAGCCGGTTCACTGGACCCGGACAAGGTGGGCGCTGTCATGTACCAAGCCAGTTACAAGGGCATCATGGGCACCTACGCCTACGACGACAAAGGCAACCTGAAGCAGGCGCCGATCACGGTCTATACCTTCAAAAACGCCGCTTTGGTGCCGCTGGCCAGCTATTGAGGTCAGTCAGCCCAGCATGACCGGGATGCGATGGCGGCCGAAGTGGCCGCATGTCGCGTCGAAGCGGCCGGCCACCGCGCTGCCGCAGTCCGGGCAGTGGCCCGTTGCGGTCAGCCGGTAGTCGTTGATCTGATACCAGTCGCGCACGATCAGCGGCGCCTTGCAGCTGGGGCAAAAGGTGGTGTCGCCCTCGACGTTGTGCACGTTGCCGGTGTAGACGTAATGCAAGCCCTGTTGCAAGGCAATGTTGCGGGCGCGCACCAGCGTGGCCACCGGCGTCTGCGGCACATCGACCATCTTGTAGTCGGGATGAAACGCCGAGAAGTGCAGCGGCACGTCGGCCCCGAGCTCCCTTTTGATCCAGCCGCACATCGCAGTCAGCTCTTCGTCGGAATCGTTGCGGCCCGGAATCAGCAGGGTGGTGAGCTCCAGCCAGGTATTTGTTTCATGCTTGAGGTAGCGCAGGGTGTCGAGCACCGGCTGCAGGTGCGCACTGGTGAGCTTGAAGTAAAAGTCATCGGTGAACGCCTTCAGGTCCACATTGGCGGCGTCTATTCTGGCAAAAAATTCGCGCCGCGGTTGTTCATGGATGTAACCCGCCGTGACCGCCACCGTCTTCAGGCCCAGCGCATGGCAGGCGTCGGCCGTGTCCATCGCGTACTCGGCAAAAATCACCGGATCGTTGTAGGTAAAGGCCACGCTCTTGCAGCCATTCTCGCGCGCTGCCTGGGCTATTGTCTCGGGCGAGGCCTGGTCCATCAGGCTGTCCATGTCGTGCGACTTGCTGATGTCCCAGTTCTGGCAGAACTTGCAGGCCAGGTTGCAGCCTGCCGTGCCAAAGGAAAACACGCTGCTGCCGGGGTAGAAGTTATTGAGCGGCTTTTTCTCGATCGGGTCGATGCAGAAACCCGATGAGCGCCCGTAGGTGGTCAGAATCATCTGCTCACCCTGGCGCATGCGCACAAAACAGGCGCCGCGCTGGCCTTCGTGCAGCTTGCAATCACGCGGGCACAGGTCGCACTGCAGGCGGCCGTCGTCAATTTTGTGCCAGTAGCGGGCGGGGTAGCTGGATGCTTGCACTTTCATGATGCGCCCTCGACTTCCTTGAATTTGGCTACGGTGTAACGCTGCAGCCGGACCTCGGCCGCCCAGAAATCAGGCGCCAGCCCGGCCTTGTGTTTGAGGTGGGCCATGAATTGGCGGGCGTTGGGCAATTGCTCCCAGACCTGCGGCAAAAAGGTGCTGCGGTAATGCCCGAACTCGAACACCACGCCGTCCACGCCCGGGCGCAGCTGCGCCAGCGCATCGGCCTCGGAGCTAAACGGCATAGGTTGCATGGCGGACAGCACCGAGACCTCGACGGTGGTGATCTCCAGCTCCACCAGACGCAAGGGCGCAAAGCGCGGGTCATGCAGCGCGGCGGCAATGGCGTTGGCTTGCACGTCCACCATGAGCGGGCGGTGCGCTTGCAGCGAACCAATGCAACCGCGCAACTGCCCCTGCTGGTTCAGCGTGACAAAACTGGCCCCGGCGGCTTGCAGCGTATCAGCCGCCTCGCCAGAGGGTTCAGGCAGCGCCACTGCTTGCCCCAATTTGTTCGAGATGGCTGAGCGGGCAATCTGCAACAGCAGTGGGCCATGCTCGTTTGTTAATGCGGCGTCAGTGCGCATGGTTTTCTCCCTGCGAGAAGGCCAGCGCCGCGTAACCCACCACGCGGCCCTTGTCACCCGCCGTGTCGCCCGAATTGCACAGGCCCAACAAATGCGCTTGCAGCTGATGCCGCCGGGCCGCCAGCAGCAGGCCGTTGACCGGTGTGGCGCCGCAAGCCTGCTGGTGGTTCAGTGTTGGCTCCAACTGCAGGATGTCCTGCACCGTCTCGCTGTCCACGGTTTGCGCTGTGGCGTAGGGCAAAAAGTGCGACAGGTCGGAACTGATCACGATCAGCGTCTCGTCACCACCCCAGAGCACATCCAGCACCTGGGCCACTTCCGCCGGGGTCGCGTCCCCCACCGCCAGCGGCAGCAGCTTGAAATCATCCAGCGCCAACTGCAAAAAGGGCAATTGCACCTCCAGCGAATGCTCCTGCGCGTGCGCAGCCGGGCTCACCGCCACCTGAGGCAAAGACTTGATGGCCGCCACCGCATCCTGGTCGATCTCGATTTCGCCCAGCGGCGTGGCAAAGTAGTCAGCGCCCGGCAGCGCCAAGCCGCGCACCGGCACACGGTGCACCGGCCCGAGCAAGACCACGCGCCGGATTTTCTGGCGCACACTCGCCAATTGCGCATAAGCCTGCGCGGCGGTGGCGCCGGAGTAGATGTAGCCCGCGTGGGGCACGATCAGGGCTTTGGGCGGCGTGGCGGCCGTGCCGACAGCGTCTGCTTTGGCAGCAGCCAACATGGCCAACACATCGTGTGACAGGGTTTGGCTGCGCCCCGGGTAAAAAGCCCCGGCGACAGCGGGTGGGCGGATTGGGTGCATGAATACTCCCTTTGTCTAAGACTTGAATGTTGTGACATATTGGGTTGGCTGCTGGTAAATCAAGTCAGATTTAGTTGCATGCCTGGCGTCGCATTCGGCCAGATGGCGGACGATGTCGTCGTACATGCCCAGGGCCTGCTTGAGCACAAACAGGTGCTCCTCGCGCCAGTTGCCCGGACGATGTCGGCTTCGCTGGCCTTGATGCGGCGGTGGCGACGGCGCGCAAGCACCTTCGCATCGCGCTGTCCGGCCACGATGTCGCGGATGATGGCCCGGCCGGTCTGGCCCATCACGTCCGTGATCACCCCCGGTGAGCTGGATGTTCATCTGCACCAGTGCCTTTTGCATGCGCTGCACCCAGCTGGCCTGCCCGGCAATCAGCGTCTCGTGCTGGCGTGCCACCGCACGCAGTACTCGCCGACCCAGGCTGCAGCGGATGCAGCGAAGACCCGATGTCCGTAAAAACCCACAACCCGCGCCGTTGCGTGGGTGCTGGTACCGCGCCAGCGCCAGGTTAGGGAATCCCCCAATGGAGACAGATTGGTGTCTGGCCTAACCTTAGCAGGCTGCCAAGAGATGGTAGCGACCACGCAAAAAAACGGCCCGGCCCGCAGCCGATTCACCATACCGTAGATAAAAGGAGACACACAGTGAACTTTCGAAACCTTCTCGTTGGCGCTCTCTGCGCCGCCGCCGTTGTGGCGGCACACGCGCAATCCAGCGTCACCCTGTATGGCCTGCTGGACATCGCACCTGCCGTGTTCAGTCGATCCGCTGCAGCGGACGAACGCATGGTCAAGCTCAACTCCGACGCGGGAAGTTCATCGCGCTTTGGCATGAGAGGCACGGAAGATATCGGTGGCGGCCTCTCCGTCGTCTTCAACCTTGAGGCGCCCATTGACCCGAAGAACGGTGCGGTTTCCGGGGGCGCGAGTTCCGGCTCATGCAACGCCGCTGCGGGATGCGCAACGGAAACTGCGTTCTGGCGCCGGAACGCGTTCGTCGGACTGAAGGGATCGTTTGGCGAGGTGACGCTCGGCCGCAACTACACCGCGGCCATCATCAAGCAGGCAGACATACTCGGTACCCCTTCCGGGATCAATACCGGCTTTGCCACGACAATGCTGTCTCAAGGCCTCAGCAACGACTTCTGGAACAGCAATCAGGTTCGCTATGACAGTCCACGGCTGGGGCCCATCGACTTCTCCGTGCACACTGCCGCAGGTGAAGGCGGCTTAGGCGAGAGTGTTGGCGGCAACGTGCGCTTCCTGCAGGGGCCCGTCGTGGTTTCGCTGAGTGTCCAGAAAAACAAGGACCTCGCCGACAGGAATGTCACCTGGACCATGCTGTCCGGTTCGTACGACTTCGGCAAATTCAAGCTCCACGCCGGGGCCGACAAGGTCGACAACAGCGACGGCGTATTGGGATTCGTCGACTCCACCCTTTGGACCGTTGGCGCCCGTTTCAAGGCCACCAACGCGCTGACCCTGGAGGCGCAGTACTGGTCAGTGAAGGAGAAGGTCGGCGCCTCCACGACCAGCAAGCAGCTGGTCCTGAACGCGGACTACCAGCTCTCCAAGCGCAGCGCCCTCTACGTCATGTTCGGCAGCGTCGACAACAAGGAGATCCTGGCGATCGCCCCCTTGTGGGGTAATCAAAACTTCTCCGGCGCCGGCAATGTCAGGGTCGCGAATGACAAGAACAATGGACTCGCCATGGGCATCCGCCACAGCTTTTGATGTCTCCTAGCAGCCTGTCGGGCACAGCATTTCAGAATTTCCCACTTTGAATTTGCTTAAAAAATAGGCAATTCTGATTGGGTTTTGGCGATTTTGAGTATTTTCCACGGTAATTTCCCCCCTATCCAACTTTTGGACGCAGCACAGCCATGCGCTTGACATTCCAGGCCAGGCAAACCAGGTTCCACTCGCCGGTGGCTTTGCGCAAGCCGCGCAGCGAGAACTGCCTGAACCCCAGCACTGAAAACTGTGATTCCAAGCCGCAAGGCGGCAGCGACAGCTACTTTTATCAAAGACAAGCGAATCAACATCCGGCTTTCGTCGCCAGATTTGATGGATATTCAGGCGCGCGCCATGGAAGAGGGCATTCCGTACCAGACTTTTAT
>JALNWC010000174.1 GCA_023231075.1 Rhodoferax sp. | reverse complement strand
GATCTGCCTCGGGTTGTCCCGCTCCACGCCCTTGTGCGTAGCCCCGATCTCGGTAAACCTCTAACTCGATTTGCGTGAACTCGAAGGCGCGGATGATTTGTTCGAGCTTGGGGGTCAGGCCCGTGTAGTCTTGCTCCACCAGACCGATGAGTTCACCTTGCAAGGCGGAAAATCTTTGGACAGTTACGGGACTCAGAGTAGTATTGGCAAAACCCCAAGTCCACATGGGCGGGCATCAAGTTCAGACTTCGATACCCTGATCTTCCTGCCTTTTGGGCGGTGCCCGCATCTTTTTTTTTGCCTCAAGCAGCGGGTAATTCGACTGGTTTGTTGAATTCTGCAAGTCCCTCCTATATAAATTTCAGGTAAAACCGCTGCAAGCAAGGCTGCAAGCCATTCCCAGGAGGAATTCATGTTCAGTTTATCCCGCAGCGCCCAGAATATTTTGCAAGTTTTGCCGTGTACATTACGTTGGGCCTTTCAATAGGATTGCTATGCCAGATGAGCCGATGAATCTTCAAGGCCAGGCTCTCGCGGCCGTAGTCCTGCGTGCGATTGACAAGGCAAAACCACCACGTGGGGTGGCTTTGAGCGCATTGGGATACTGCCGCAATCAGATCGAAAACCGCACAGTTGTCGAGACGGCTGTGTTGGTTTCTGGCTGTAGTACTACCGGTTTTCTCTGGAACAAAGACCTCGAACTCTATTACGACATTCTGAAGAGTGGCGAAGAGGTTGCGTCCATTTCGAAAGGCTGGGATGACCCGGGATTTCGTATGGGAGAACACGTCACCGTCTCAGCAGACAAAATCGACCGGCTTGAAGATGTTAAGAGCTTCTGCGATACAAACGGCGTTGTCATGTCCTTTCAAGAAAACGAAGAGACGGGCTATGAAGTAGTGCTCGAACAAGTCATCTATTCCACAGGATTTGACGGGCGGACCTTTGCACAAGCACTTTCAACGCTGATTAAGTGCTCAGATAAATTGAAACGCTGTTAATCAGGAGCTAACGCATGCCTCGTATTCTTGCATTCACATCAGGGCCGGAAGACTGGCAAGCATTACTTGCTGATCCTGTTAAGCATTGGAAATCCGGATACTCGGCTCGCACCTTAGCGTATAGCTGGGAAGCCGCAGACGGTTTTCCTTCCGAGGTGGCTGCGCCATTTGCGCAGAGCACTGAGCCATTGATGGAAAACATTACCCCAATTCTTGCCATACCAGAGTTCAAAGTTCCGCTGCCCGGCGGAGTCCGTGCGAGTCAAAACGACATCTTTGTTTTGGCTCGTTCGTCTTCAGGGCCGGTGTCCATCATGGTTGAAGGCAAGGTAAAAGAATCCTTCGGCCCCTCGCTCGGCGAATGGAGAAATGATGCATCTCCAGGGAAAGAAGAGCGGCTTGGCTTTCTGCTGCGAACGCTTGGACTCGGCGACGCTCCCGCAGATGACATCCGTTATCAGCTACTTCATCGTGCCGCATCGGCAATCATCACAGGCGAGCAGCACCGTGCCGCTGCCGCTGTTCTTGTGGTTCACTCCTTCAGCCAGGAATGCGCCGGCTGGCCGGACTACCAAGCGTTTGCGCGGCTGTTTGGTGTCAAGGCAGAGCTTGGTTTGGTTCAACGTCTTGGAAATGCTTCCACCATTCCACTCTTCGGCGTGTGGGCCGTGGGCAATCCGCTGTTCCTGCAAAGCTGATGCTCCAAGGCCCAACCAGACAGTCCACACGGACGCTGCGCGATAAAGCCGCGCATCGCCGGTGACCTCCACGTTGAACGACAGATATTCGGAACTCTGAAAGTCGCCTTCAGGTCTTTTTCGGTCACCCGTCAGGCCTTCGAAAACCTGGCCAGCATTGGATTTTCAGCCTCTTTCTAAGACCCCTTGGGCACAATAAAAAGGGCACCTACAGGTGCCCTTTGATTTGAGTGGTCAACCCTTACGCTTCTTCGGCCTGTTCGAAAGGCAGTTTCTGGTCACGCAGGTCGCGTTTGGTTTCCACCAGCACCAGCGGTTGGCCGTCCAGCACGGGCAGGGGGGCGCGTTCACGTGGCACATGCAGCGGCTTGGGTGTTGCGGCAATCGCCGACTGCACCATGGCTACCTTGGCTGCATCGGATTGCACCCATTGCAGACCGGACGATTCGGCCACTTGTGCCAGTTCGTCCAGCGGCAGGGCGAACGGCTGCACGGCGGGCATGGTCTTGGCCAGTGCTGCCGGCGCGGCAGCCACAGGGGCAGCAACCGCCACCGCTGCTACCACGGCAACCGGTGCCGGTGCAGCGACCACCACCGGAGGCGCCACTTCCTGGGTTGCCAGGACGGGGACCAAAGATTCAGGCGCTGGAGTCACTTCAGCCGCGACAGGCGCTGGCGCTGGTGCGGGTGTTGCAGGCGCCGCCACCACGGCTTCGGGTTGGCTGCTGGCGGTGGCTACGGTGAAGTAAGACTTGCGCGCCGGTTCCTGCTCGACGGCTGCTTCAGCGACCTGGGTCTCTTCGCTTGGCTGGGCGGGTGATTCGCTGCGTTCAGCACGCTCAGTGCGGGACTTGCGGTCGCGGCCGTAACGGTCACGCGAGCGTTTTTCACGCGGCGCGCCATTTTCATCACGCACCACATTGTCTGCGCTAGCCTGATCTGTCGCAGCGCTTGAACTGTCGGCGTTCTCCGATGCCGGGTTCAGATCAGCTGCCTCGGTGCGAAGCTCTTCTTCCGGGCGTGGTGAACGCTCGGGACGACGTTCGTTGCGGCCACTGCGTTCAGTGCGTGGCGGACGATCGCCGCGCTCGGCGTTGCGGCCGCCGCGCTCGGGGCGTTGTTCGCCACGACCGGTGACTTCAGCGGGGTTGAGCGCCGCCTGGCCGTCCGGTGCCGCCTGGCCTGCATTCAAGGCGCTTTGTGCCTCAGTCCGGTCCTTGCCGGCACCATTGCGCTCGGGTCGGCCGGCGCGGTTGCCCCGGGCGTCGCTGCGGCCTTCGCCGCGGCCACTGCGTCCTTCATTGCGTGGACCGCGTCCTTCGGGGCGGCTTTCACCGCGGCCTTCCGGGCGACGGGCGCCGTCGCGGCTTGGGCGGCCGTCACGCGGCGCGCGGGTTTCGTCCTTGGCTGCAGCTGCGGCCACCGGGGCGACCGGTGCGGCCTCGGGGGCGGCGCCAAACAGGTTCTTGAGCCAGCCGAAAAAGCCTTTTTCAGCCACCACAGGCGCTGCTGCAGGCTTGGCGGGGCGTGTCACCGGGGTGGCAGCCTTTACCGGCTCGGGTTTGGGGATGGCCACGGGCGCCGGCGCGTCGGGCAGCACGCCCTTGATCACCGGGGTTTGCCGGTTGGTGGGTTCCTGCGAGCGACGTGTGACCGCAGTCGCTTCTTCGACTTCATCGGCCATCTTGTAGCTGGCTTCGATGTTGTCCAGACGCGGATCGTCGTGCTTCAGGCGTTCCAGACGGTAGTTGGGGGTTTCCAGCGACTTGTTGGGCACCATCAGCACGTTGATGCGCTGCTTGAGCTCGATCTTGGCGATTTCGGTGCGCTTTTCGTTAAGCAGGAACGAGGCCACCTCGACCGGCACCTGGCACAGCACGGAAGCCGTGTTGTCTTTCAGTGACTCTTCCTGGATGATGCGCAAAATCTGCAGCGCGCTGGATTCGGTGTCGCGGATGTGGCCCGAGCCACCGCAGCGCGGGCAGGGAATGGAGGCGCCTTCCGACAGCGCCGGGCGCAGCCGCTGGCGGCTCATTTCCATCAGGCCGAATTTGCTGATGGTGCCGAATTGCACGCGGGCGCGGTCCTGGCGCAGCGCGTCGCGCAGGCGGTTTTCCACTTCGCGGCGGTTGCGGCTTTCTTCCATGTCGATGAAGTCGATCACGATCAGGCCGCCGAGGTCGCGCAGGCGCGCCTGGCGTGCCACTTCGTCAGCGGCTTCCAGGTTGGTGCGGGTGGCGGTTTCCTCGATGTCGCCGCCCTTGATGGCGCGGGCCGAGTTGACGTCCACCGACACCAGGGCTTCGGTGTGGTCGATCACGATGGCGCCGCCGCTGGGCAGCGTGACCGTGCGGGCGTAGGCCGACTCGATCTGGTGCTCGATCTGGAAGCGGCTGAACAGCGGGGCGTCGTCGCGGTAACGTTTGACGCGGGCAGCGTGTTCTGGCATGACGTGCGCCATGAACTGCTGGGCCTGTTCGTAGACGTCGTCGGTGTCGATCAGGATGTCGCCGATGTCGTGGTTGAAGTAGTCGCGAATGGCGCGAATCACCAGGCTGGATTCCTGGTAAATCAGGAAAGCGCCCTTGCCGCCCTTGGCGGCGCCGTCAATGGCCGACCACAGTTTGAGCAGGTAGTTCAGGTCCCACTGCAACTCGGGCGCGGCGCGGCCAATGCCGGCGGTGCGGGCAATGATGCTCATGCCGTTGGGGTATTCGAGCTGGTCCAGCGCTTCCTTGAGTTCGGCGCGGTCCTCGCCCTCAATGCGGCGCGAAACGCCGCCGCCGCGCGGGTTGTTGGGCATCAGCACCACATAACGACCGGCCAGCGAGACAAAGGTGGTGAGCGCCGCCCCCTTGTTGCCGCGCTCTTCTTTTTCCACTTGTACCAGCAGTTCCTGGCCTTCCTTGATGGCGTCCTGGATGCGCGCCTGGCTGACGGCGACGCCCTGCTGGAAGTACTGTTTCGAGATTTCCTTGAATGGCAAAAAGCCGTGGCGCTCCTCGCCGTAATCGACAAAGCAGGCTTCCAGTGACGGCTCCACGCGTGTCACCACGGCTTTGTAAATATTGCCCTTGCGCTGTTCGCGCCCTTCAATTTCGATTTCGTAGTCGAGTAATTTTTGTCCATCGACAATGGCGAGGCGGCGTTCTTCTGCCTGCGTCGCGTTGATCAGCATCCGTTTCATGGGTCGCGTTCCTTCAATTCAAATAGCAACAAACTGCTCATGACGAGCATTGATACACGAACTGACGCTTTGAAATGAGGCGGAAATAGCCGGATAACCTGAACTCAAGTGCTGAGTCCGGGGGGTGGCGCGTGGAGGGGAGCGATCGGGATGGGTGTTGGTTTTGCTATTTGTTTAATAGCTGTTTGCGTCCGTTTGGCGGGCGCCGATGCCTGATAACTACCAAGGAACAGCGCAGTTTCGCGCTGCAGGCAGTTACACATCAGGTTGATCAACACAAACATATCGCTTCATTCCATTCACAGCACAGGTCTGTGAATTTTGGGTATTCCATATCAGGGTTTCATTGCGTCGTTTTGACCCTTCACCCACTCTGCCATGGCTGGCAATGGGACAGTCATTTGCAGGCAAGGTGTCAGGCGGTATCGACTTTTCTGGTGGGGCAAGAGGCGCGTGAACTAAACTTCACCGACATGAAAAATGAATGATTCGTTAAATCAACCACTTACAGCACACCACCAGTGAAAGTCATTATAGAGGGCAAACCCTATGCGCCAGCCCCGCAGGTTAAAACCGTTTGCATCGATGAGGACAGTGCCGGCCAGCGTGTCGACAATTTCCTGATGCGCCACCTCAAGGGGGTGCCCAAAACCCACATTTACCGCCTGATCCGCAGTGGCGAGGTGCGCGTCAACAAGGGCCGGGTGGGTGCCGACACCCGCCTCGTCGAGGGCGACCTGGTGCGTGTGCCGCCGGTGCGCATCTCCGAGCGGGTGGCGGAAAAAGCCCAGGCCATGGCCCAGGGCGCGGTGCGCGGTGTGCCCGCGCGTGACTTTGCCGTGCTGCTGGAGGATGAATACTTGCTGGTGATCAACAAGCCGGCGGGGGTGGCCGTGCACGGCGGCTCGGGCGTGAGTTTTGGCGTCATCGAGCAATTGCGCATGGCCCGCCCGCAGGCCAAATTCCTGGAACTGGTGCACCGGCTGGACCGTGAAACCAGCGGGATTTTGCTGGTGGCCAAAAAGCGCAGCGCGCTGAAAAACCTGCAAGACCAGTTTCGCGAACGCCAGACCGGCAAAACCTACCTGGCCATGGTGCGCGGTGCCTGGCCGGCCAGACTCAAGGTGCTCGACAAGCCCCTGCACAAGTATTTGCTCGACAGCAAGGACAACCAGGCCGGTGAACGCCGCGTCAAGGTGGTGGCGCGTGATGACGCCGATGGCCTGCCCTCGGTGACGCTGGTCAAGGTGCGCGAGCACCTGCCGCAGGGCAGCCTGCTGGAGGTCACCATCAAGACCGGCCGCACCCATCAAAT
>JALNWC010000173.1 GCA_023231075.1 Rhodoferax sp. | reverse complement strand
TGAACATGCGCTGATGTCCCCCATGACGGCTGACAGGGCGGTCGATGGCATCGGCAAGAACAGCAACACCAGGGAAACCCTATGGACCGGATGATCTATGTCGGCATGACGGGTGCCAAGCAGGCCATGGAGCAGCAGGCGGCGGTGGCCAACAACATGGCCAATGTGTCCACGCCTGGTTTTCGCGCCCAGATCAACAATTACCGTGCCGTGCCTGTCGTGGGTGCCGAGATGGCCACGCGGGCCATGGTGGTCGCCACGACACCGGGCGCCGACATGCGTTCCGGGCCGTTGATGCAGACCGGCCGTGCGCTGGACGTTGCCATCCGCGGCGATGGCTGGCTGGCCGTGCAGACGCCGGACGGCGGCGAGGCTTACACCCGCGTCGGCAATCTTCAAGTGGGTGCCGACGGCCAGTTGATGACCCTGGATGCCAGGCCGCTTTTGGGCGATGCCGGCCCGATGGTTGTGCCGCCGGGCTCGTCGCTGGTGGTGGCTGACGATGGCGTGGTGACCGCGTTGGGGGCCGGTGATCCGGTCGTTGGCGCTGCCGAAGTGGGGCGCCTGAAACTGGTTAACCCACCCACGGCTGATCTTGTACGCGGCGACGATGGCCTGTTCCGCATGCAGGCCGGCATGGCCGCCCCGCCAGCCGATCCCACGGTGCGATTGCTGTCCGGCACGCTTGAGGGCAGCAACGTCAATGCGGTGGAAGCCATGGTCGACATGATTGCCAATGCACGGCGTTTCGAGATGCAGATGAAGACCCTGCAGACCGCCGAAAACAACGACCAGCAGGCCAACAAGCTGCTGGGCAACGGCTGATCCCACCCCCCATTCCCCAGGAGTTATCCCCCATGATTCGTTCCCTTTCCATTGCCAAAACCGGTCTCGATGCCCAGCAGATGCAGCTCGATGTCGTGGCCAACAACCTGGCCAACGTGGGCACCACCGGCTTCAAGCGCAGCCGCGCCGTGTTCGAGGACCTGATGTACCAGAACCTGCGCCAGAGCGGCGGCCAGACCTCGGACCAGACCCGCATGCCCTCGGGCCTGCAAATCGGCACCGGGGTGCGTGTGGTCGCCACCGAGCGTATCCACAGCCAGGGCAGTCCGACCAAAACCGAGAACCCGAAAGATGTGGCCATCAATGGTGATGGCTTCTTTCAGGTATTGATGCCGGACGGCACGACGGCCTACACGCGCGACGGTTCATTTCAGTCCGACCAGGACGGCCAGTTGGTCACCGCCAGCGGTTTTCCGGTGCAGCCGGCCATTACCCTGCCGCAGAACACCACCAGCATGACCATCGGCCGCGATGGCACGGTGTCGGTCACGCAAGCCGGCAGCACCGCCAGCGTGCAGATTGGCCAGATTCAACTGGCGACCTTTCTCAATCCGGCGGGCCTGCAAAGCAATGGCGAGAACCTGTATGTGGAAACCGACGCCTCCGGCGGTGCCAACGAGACGGCGCCAGGCCAGAATGGTGCCGGCATCCTCAACCAGGGCTACGTCGAATCGTCGAACGTCAACGTCGTCGAGGAACTGGTCAACATGATCCAGACCCAGCGTGCCTACGAAATCAACAGCAAGGCGGTCCAGACCTCTGACCAGATGCTTGCGCGCCTGGCGCAGTTGTGATGTGCCAACTGTTGGCATGTTGCCAGCGCGCTGGCTGGCCGCTGGTCCTCGGCGTGGCGCTGGGCGGCTGCGCGCAACTTCCGCGCGAACCACTGGTACAGCAGCCCATGACGGCGCGGCCCGAGGCGCCCATGCGCGCGGCGGCGCCTGTGAACGGGGCAATTTACCAGACGGGCGCTGGCACGCTGGCCTTGTTTGAAGACCTGCGGCCGCGCCATGTGGGCGACATCCTGACCATATTGGTTCGCGAAAACATCAACGCCAGCAAGAGTTCTGCCGCCAATGCCAGTCGCAACGGCAGTGCCAGTACCGCGCTTGGCCTGATTCCCGATCTGTTCAGCGGCCTGATCTCCAATGAGCAGAACGCCGACGCGAGTGGCCAAAATACCCTGAGCGCCAAGGGGGGCGCCAACGCCATGAATACCTTCAACGGCGTGATCACCGTGACGGTCGTGGACCTGCTGCCCAACGGCAATCTGCTGGTCAGCGGCGAAAAGCAGATGCTGATCAATCAGGGCACCGAGTTCATCCGCTTCTCGGGGGTGGTCAATCCGCGTCTGGTGAGTGCCGACAACACCGTTTCTTCGAACCAGGTCGCAGACGCCCGGATCGAATACAGCGCCAAGGGCTATATCGACGAAGCCCAGACCATGGGCTGGCTGCAGCGTCTGTTCCTCAACGTGCTGCCATTTTGACCATGCCAGGCAAATACGCCACGCTTCATAGCCCCGGCAGAAAAATGCAGCGTGCCGTCGCGTCCGGCTTCAGGCTGTGCCTGCTTGTGGCAGCTTTCATCACCCTGCCAGCGCCAGCGGAACGGCTGAAAGACCTCGCCAGCATTCAGGGGGTGCGCGATAACCCGCTGATTGGCTATGGTCTGATGGTCGGGCTCGATGGCAGTGGCGACCAGACCATGCAGACCCCCTTCACCACGCAAAGCCTGAACAACATGCTGGGTCAGCTCGGGGTGGCCGTGCCGCCCGGTACCAACATGCAGTTGAAGAATGTGGCCGCCGTGATGGTGACGGCCACTTTGCCGCCGTTTGTGCGGCCGGGGCAGACGATTGACGTCACCGTGTCGTCAATGGGTAATGCCAAGAGCCTGCGCGGCGGCACCTTGCTCATGACGCCGCTGAAGGGCGCTGATGGCCAGGTCTATGCACTGGCCCAGGGCAACATGGTGGTCGGCGGCGCGGGCGCTTCGGCCAATGGCAGCAAGGTGCAGGTCAACCAGCTCGGTTCCGGCCGCATCCCGGCCGGCGCCATCGTCGAGCGCGCGGTGGCATCCACGCTCGGCGACGACGGCACCCTGAGGCTTGAATTGAACACCAGCGATTTTGGCACCGCGCAAAAAGCGGTGGATGCCATCAACCGCAGCTTCGGTGCCGGCACCGCCCAGGCGCTGGATGCACGGGTCATCCAGGTCAACGCGCCCGCGCGGGCGCAAGACCGGGTCGGTTTTCTGGCCCGCATCGAGAGCATCGACGTCGCGCCGGAGCAGGCCGTGGCCAAAGTGGTCATCAACGCCCGCACCGGTTCGGTGGTCATGAACCAGGCGGTCAAGATCAACGATTGCGCCGTGGCGCACGGCAATTTGTCGGTGGTGATCGATACCGTCCCCGTCATCAGCCAGCCCAACCCGCTGGCGCGCGGCGAGACCGTTGTCAGCCAGCGTTCGCAGATCGAAATCAACCAGGAGGGCAGCGCCTTGCAGGTGGTCCGGGGGGGCGCCTCGCTGGCCGACGTGATCAAGGGGCTCAACACCCTGGGCGCCAGCCCGCAGGACCTGGTGTCGATCCTGCAGGCCATGAAAGCGGTCGGCGCCCTGCGTGCCGAACTCGAGATTATTTAAGGCGGACCATGAGCAGCACCGGTTTTTCTCCCCTCAATGGCGTGGCGCCTGCTGGCAGCGGCGTGCTCGACCAGCGCCTGTCGCTCGATGTGCAGGGCGTCGATGCGCTGCGCCGCACGGTACGCAGCTCTCCCGAGGTGGGCATGCAGCAGGCGGCCAAGCAATTCGAGGTGATGTTCATGCAGATGGTCCTCAAGAGCATGCGTGACGCCACACCAGCGGAAGGCTTGTTAGGCAGCCAGCAGGAAAAAATGTACACCTCGATGCTCGACCAGCAACTGGCACAGAACCTGTCCGGGCGCGGCCTTGGTCTGGCCGAGGCCATGTTTGCGCAGCTCAGCCGCACCCTGGGCGGTGAGACCGCACAAGCGCCAGCGTCGGCCACGCCGGTGGCGCCCGTTGCGGCGATGCCGGTGGCGCCCGTTGCGGCGATGCCGGTGGCGCCCGCGCCGGACCTGGCGTTTTATGAGGCGGCCGCGGCACCGGCCCCGTCAGGCCAGCGGGCTGTGCCGCCGACGCACGTTGAACAATTTGTCGAGCGCATGCTGCCCGCCGCCCAGCGCGCGAGCGCGGCAAGCGGCATCCCGGCGCAACTGATCATGGCGCAGGCCGCGCTGGAGTCCGGCTGGGGGCGGCGCGAGATTCACGCAGCAGACGGCACCAACAGCTTCAACCTGTTCGGCATCAAGGCCGACAGAAGCTGGAAAGGGCCGGTGGCTGAGACCACCACCACCGAATACGTCAACGGGGTTGTGCAGAAAACCCGGGCCGCCTTCCGCGCCTATGGCTCCTATGAAGAGGCCTTTACCGACTATGCCCGGTTTCTGCTCGGCAACCCGCGTTATGCCAACGTGCTGGCAACCAACAACCCGGAGGCTGCGGCCCATAAGCTGCAGCGCGCGGGCTACGCGACCGACCCGGCCTATGGCGGCAAACTGGTTCGCATCATGCAGCAGATGTCCTGAGGCGGCGCATGAAGACACTGATGAAAGCCGTCTGCGCAGTGCGGCATTCAGGCGAACTTTCTGCGCTTGCGAATGGCGGAAACCCTCAAGTTTTTTCCGCTTATGCCGTTAAACAGATGCTGGCATCTGTCATCGCCATGGTGTTCAGGTTGGGTGCGCATCGGGCGCGCCGCCAATTTTATTAAGGAGTGCGCATGCACGCGACAAACATCAACCCTGATTCATCGACCGTTGCGGGAGCGCCTGCTGGCGCAGCGCTCTCCCAGTCGCTGGAGTTTCTGGCCTTCACGCTGGGTCAGGAAGAGTACGGCATCGACATCCAGAAGGTGCAGGAGCTGCGCGGTTACGAAACGGTGACCCGCATTGCCAATGCACCCGAGCACATCAAGGGCGTGGTCAACCTGCGCGGCATCATCGTGCCCATCATCGACATGCGCATCAAGTTCAAGCTCGGCACGCCGAGCTACGACCAGTTCACGGTGGTGATCATCCTCAACGTTGCCAGCCGCGTCATGGGCATGGTGGTCGACAGCGTCTCGGACGTGATCACCCTCAAGCCGGAGCAGATCAAGCCGGCGCCCGAGATGGGCTCGGTGCTGGACACCGATTACCTGATCGGGCTGGGCACGCTCGATGACCGCATGCTGATTCTGGTGGATATCGACCGGCTCATGTCCGGTGCGGAAATGGGGTTGATCGAAAAACTGGCGGCTTGACGCACACCGTTCGGCATGCTCGATGGCTCCTTTGATACGCGTCTTCCAGTCGTCCTTGAATTGATATGATGAAATTAACATTCCGTACAAAACTTTATTTACCACTCGTTATCAGTTGGCTTTGTTTATTGGGCATGACAACAGCCAATATTGTTCAGAACAAATCTCAGCGTTTTGAGGAACGCCAAATCGCTTTAAAGTTTGCGACTGACGTGGGGATGTCAACGGTCAAAGAATATGCGGCCCTGGTTTCTTCGGGCGCGCTACCGCTGGCCGAGGCGCAGAAACAGGCGCTCGATCGGCTCAAGGCCATGCGTTATGGGAAAGATGGCTACTACACAGTCATCAATTCGCATCCCGCCGTCGTCATGCACCCGATCAAGGCTGAACTGACCGGCAAAGATGTCTCTGATTTCAAGGACGCGAACGGACAGTATATTTATAAAAATGTTGCCAGCATCGCCAAAGGCGCCGGAGAAGGATGGATTGAGTATGTCTGGCCAAAACCAGGCCATGCCGATCAGAAACAAGTGTTCCCCAAGGGCGCTTATATTCTGACCTTCAGGCCATGGGATTGGACCTTCATGACGGGACTCTATCTGGATGACTTGAGTGATGCCTTTGTACAAGACATATGGAAGGCCGTTCTTTTACTTGGCGGCATTGGCATTGTTTTGAGCGGGATAATCCTGTTTGTCGTTCGTGGCATTGAAAAGTCGATTGGCGGCGAGCCGGACTACGCTGCGGGTATTGCCAGCAGCATCGCTGAGGGTGACTTGACGGTTGACGTCAAGACTCGTCCAGGGGATAGCGCCAGCCTGTTGTTCGCCATGAAGAGCATGCGCGACAGTCTGGCCAAAGTCGTGGGCCAGGTTCGCCAGGGCACCGACACCATCGCCACCGCCTCCAGCCAGATCGCGGCAGGCAACATGGACCTGTCCTCGCGCACCGAACAGCAGGCCAGCTCGCTCGAAGAGACCGCTGCCTCGATGGAAGAGCTCACCAGCACGGTCAAGCAAAACGCCGACAACGCGCGCCAGGCCAACCAGCTCGC
>JALNWC010000172.1 GCA_023231075.1 Rhodoferax sp. | reverse complement strand
GCCCAGGTCGCTGCCGGCCAAATTGTTCAGCTCATCGATTTGGTCAAGTTCCTGGCAGAACACCTGCTCAAAGCGCAGGCGCCTCTCAAGTTGATCGGCAACTTCATCGGGCGATTCCAACTCGTCCTGAATGTCGATCTCATCCGCATCGTCTTCATCACCCGCCCCACCCAAGCGTTTGCCACTACCGCCCAGGCTTTCCAGGTTGTTGCCCCTGATCTTGTGCTTGAGCAACTCGAAAAGTGCGCCTTCATGGCCTGGCTGGAAAACGTCCATATTCTTATTCTCGGACTGCCTGACGAGATAAAAGATAATGATTTCCTGCTCAATATCTCGTGCATCCTCACGCAGTTTACGCGCCCATTTCTGCGACAGGATTTTGAAGTGTTTTCCATCCATAAAGTATCACCTTTTCGGATTTGTTAAATAGTTACAAGATAATCGATATTTGAAACTGATTGGATTTGATCAATTTGTCGATCTGCTTGCGCAACAAGTCTGGCAATTGGGCATATTCGGCCATTTGTTTGAAACCGGTCACCAATGCCTTGAGCGCAGCCTGGAGCGCTTTGACAGTGATTTTCCAAGTACGGGCCTGGCCCAATTTCTGCCAGGTTCGACTCAGCAAAAATGCCTTTTGAAGCAGCTTTTGGTACGCCTGATATTTTTTGACTGCAGCGACAAACGCCGAATCACTGTTGCATACCGTCTTCAGGGTCTGCAGATTTTTTAAATCACTCGTACTCGCTGTTTTGATAATGCCGTTGGCGACGTCTGCTACCTTCATTGCTATCCCTTGAAAATGTGTTGATGTCTGTAAATATACAGAGTGGCCACAATTTCACAAGCAGAATAACTACCTCAAAATAAGGCCAGTGTCTGGCCAATATTCAGACAGATGGCAGCAAGTATTCAGCGGCAATAACCCTTCAATAACGTCGGCTATTTTTGCTTCAAGTGCCTCTGAAAACGGATGCGCAAGTGCTTGCGCGTGGGTGGTATGCCAGCATGAGCACGCGCCCGAATACGTCCAGCCAAGAATTCCACCGACGGTCTGACGATGCGCTGCGGCGTGCCCTCGGGGCGGACATCCTGGCAGCCTTGGCTGATGACCTGGTGGTGGAGATCATGCTCAACCCGGCGGGTGACCTCTGGACGGACTCCCACGCAAAGGGGATGCGTTGCATTGGCAAGATCGACCGCGTACGTGCCATGTCGATTGTGGCCACGGTGGCGGCCATGCTGGGAACCACGGTCACACCAGACAACCCGATTCTGGAATGCGAACTGCCGCTGGACGGTTCCCGCTTTGAGGCCTTGATCCCGCCGGTAGTACCAGCACCCACGTTCGCCTTGAGAAAAAAGGCAAAGCTGATCTTTAGCCTGGCGGACTATGTCAACACGGGGGTGATGACTGCGCTGCAAGCCAGCTTGATCAAGTCGGCTATTGCTGACAGAAAGAATATCTTGATTGCAGGTGGCACAGGAAGCGGTAAAACGACCCTGGCCAACGCGGTGTTGAACGAGATTTCTGTTATCTCGCCAGACCACAGAATCGTCATCATTGAAGACGTTTTGGAGCTGCAATGCAGCGTCAAAAACACCGTGTTCCTTCGAACCTCGGCATCGATTGACCAGGTCAGTTTGCTCAGAGCCACGCTTCGGCTCAGACCCGACCGGATTGTGGTGGGTGAGGTCAGGGACAAGTCGGCTCTGGCGCTGCTCAAGGCATGGAATACGGGACACCCCGGGGGCATTGGTACGGTCCATGCCAATTCAACCCGCACCGCTTTGATCAGAGTGGGTCAGCTCATCCAGGAAGCTGGTGTGCCCGCTGCACCAGAGCTCATCAGCGAGGCGGTCAATCTGGTGATCTCGATCAAAAGAAATTCAACGGGCCGACAAATCGATGAAGTGGCTGAAGTCACCAACTGGTCAAAAGCCATGGGCTTTGAACTGAGGCAACTGGGCTGACCACCAGTAACGGCATCACCCAACAGCCGCTGCATTCCAGCAATAGAAATCATGCATTTTCAGAAGCCGTACGGCAGCCGCTTTACCAGCAGCATTCTCATCCAGAAGACCTACGGGAAACTGATGCTGGTGGTCGTGCTCATGTTGGTCACGGCCTTGCAACTCGACAGTAACGTTCACCATTTCTTCGGGCAAGCCGTGTGTCTGGTGGTTGGCATGGTGCTTGTCAAATTGGCACACTGTGCACATCAATCAGGAATCGGTAAAGCGAGGCAAATAGAGTGCGAAGTCAAACAAAGGAACAGGGCCAGGGATGCTTATCAAGAAAAAACTGCCAGGGTACTGCGGCGAGCCGCCATCGCAAGGGCTGTTGCCCAATCATCGGTTCTTTGGTCTGCCATAAAGGCAATCGTTGCAACTGAACTGCGCGTGCGCTCCATCGTCAAGTCGGTCCTGTGCACGGTGACCGAAACGCTCACACCCAGGCTTTTCCCGTGCCCGCCTGCCGCCAGCGCGTGAGCGTCGGCGGGTTATCGATCCCGTCCGCTGGCTGCGTGGGCGCGCTAAATCTCCAAAATCTCTCGCTGGGATCAACTTTAAAAGTTGATCAAAATGCAGAATTTGGAACTGTTGGCTGCGGCCGATGTTGCGAAGATACTCAAAATTAGTGCCGCCTCCATCTGGAATTGGCAATACGGGCGAAAAAAGCCGCCACCGGGCTTCCCGCCGCCCGTAAAAATTGGCACTTCGGTCCGGTGGCGATCATCAGACATTCAGGCGTTTATCCTGGGTCTGCCCATCACGACCACGGGCCGAATCCCGCAACCTGAGCTGGCCCAACCAGCCCCGGCGGCGGTTCTGCTAAAGCCGGTGCGAGGCCGTGGTCGGCCTCGCAAGATTCAGACTGGCGGTTTGGGTTGATGCGTCCAAAAAGGACCTTTGAACAAAACCTGGCGCTGGCCAAGGCACGGGGGCAACAAGCTGCGGAACTTCAAATAATTGGCGCGATCAAGCCTCTGGATGTGCAACTGCCCCTGTGGGCCGAAGTATGCCGGGGTGTTCCGAACAGTGTCCTTAGATCGGCACTGTTTGGTGTGCTTCGGCGCGGTCCGCGGTCTTTTCAGCAGCGCGTGCAGAAAGCCAGCGTCGAAGGGATCAGGATCATTCACACGGGCCCGCAACTGGACCAGGCTGATCTGGATGTGTGGGAACAAGCGCTGCAGTTGGCCAGAACGGGCGGGCTTGGGTGCAAGATTCAATTCACGGCATCACAATTTTTGAAGAATATTGGACGCGGCAACGGCAAAAGTCAGCATGAATGGCTGAAGGAGGCGTTTGCGCGGTTGGCGGCCAGCGTGGTGGAAATCAAGGATGGACACCGGGCGTATTTCGGCGCCATCCTGAGTCACGGTGGCAGGGACGATCAGACTGGCCGATACGTCATTGAGATGAATCCGAAGCTCATCGAGCTCTATGGTTTGGACGGCTGGTCAAGCGTGGAATTTGACCAGCGCATGGCACTGAAAAAACGGCCACTTGCCCAATGGCTGCACGGGTATTACAGCTCCCATGCCAAGCCCTTTGCCGTCAAAGTGGAAACCCTGCACCGGCTGTGCGGCAGTCAGAACGCCACCCTCAAGGGATTCAAGCAAGACCTGAAGTTGGCGCTGAAAAAATTGGAAGAAGTGACCAACTGGACCTGGAAAATCGATGCTTCGGATTTGGTGCATTTGTCGAAGCTTCCTACGGCCAGTCAGTCCAGATACTTGCTCAAACGTGGACGTTTTAACGGGCGGCCTTGACCCAGCTGCCCATCTGCCGTGCACCATGGCACGCTCACGGGTGCTGATTCAGACCAGCCGGGTTCGTTGGCTTGGCACCATTGAACGCAGCAGATTAGAGATAGATTAAAGACAGATTAGCTTCTTTTTGCACCGTCCCCAAGCCATTGATTTGATTAGAGATTCTGAACATTTTCTGCTCTTCTCGGTATGTGCTATGCCGTACGCCGGTATCTGCTATGCCGTGGCTTGGTATGCGCTATGCCGTGCCGGTATCTGCTATGCCGTGGTTTTCGGTATGTGCTATGCCGTGGTTCTGTGGATAACTTTTCCAAATTTCCCCGCTTTCACCCCAGCGGTATCAAGCACCGGCCAACCAGGCGGGTGTCTTTTTGCAACTGGAGCAAACCGTGTCTTTCCAAACAACCGATCGCATCAAATTCATCAAAAAGCTGGCAACGCCTGTCCTGTCGGGTGTGACCGCCTTGGCATCCCAAGCAGCCCACGCTGGCCCGGCGCTCCCCTGGGACGGCCCCATCACGACGGTCGTCAATAACCTGACCGGGCCAGTGGCCACCGGCATTTCGACGGTGGCATTTCTGGCTGCGGGTGCGGCGCTGATTTTTGGTGGCGACGACCTGGGTGGGATTGCAAAGAAATTGCTGTACGTGGTGCTCGGCGTGGCACTGATCGTTTTTGGCGCCAACTTTCTGAGCATGATCGGTCTGGTCAACAGTGGCGCCTTGGTCTGATGGTGTGCCGTTTCTGATCACACATCATGGCTGCTCAAAGCAAAGACAAGGGTACTGACTTTTCAGTACCGCTGCATCCATCCATGCTCAGGCCCATGCTGCTGCTGGGCGCTGAGCGCGAGCTGATCCTGGCACTGGGCATCGTGGCCGGCGTGTTCATTGTGTCGCTGTTCCAACTGTGGGCGGCCATTTTTGGTCTGGCCTTGTGGGCTGTCGGCGCCTGGGCCTTGACCCGGGCGGCCAGTTTTGACCCCCAACTCTCCAAGACCTTTGGGCGCAGTCTGCAATACCGCAAGCTGTACAAGAGTGCAGCAACCCCGTTTGCGTCGCCGCGCAAATCCGGAGACTGAGCATGCTCTTGAAAGAATTTCGCAGCCAGGCCCAAGGGCTACCTGATCTGCTGCCGTGGGCGGCGCTGATCGACAACGGCGTGGTGCTCACCAAATCTGGCGGCCTGCTGGCAGGTTTTGAATTTCGCGGCCCCGACCTGGACAGTGCCACCAAAGAAGAACTGGCGGCGGTTTCGGCTCGCATCAATGCGGCCCTGGCGCTCGATGAGGGCTGGAGCCTGCATGTGGATGCCGTGCGCCGTCAATCCCCTGGTTACCCGGCGGATGGCGCTTTTCCGGACCGTACCACCCGACTCCTGGACGATTGCCGCCGTCTCGCGCATGAAGGCGATTGGGCTGGTTTTCAAAGTGACTACACGCTTGTCTTGTGCTGGCATCCGGACCGTGATGCTGCGGCAAAAGCCGAGATGCTGTTTGTGGACGGGGCTCAAAAGACCGGTGTCGCAGAGCGTAGCCTGACCCGCTTCAAAACCGCCTTGGCAGAAATCGAATCGCGGCTGGCAGGTACGCTCAAGATCCGTCGCCTGGTGGACACAATTGACGACGAGACCGGATCGGTCGAGAGTCAGCTTCTGGGGCATTTGGCTTCCTGTGTCGCTCTGGCACCGCGCGCCAGTTTTGTCATGGGCACGGTGCCGATGTACCTTGACGCGGTACTGGGTCAACACGACTTTGTGACGGGATTCGAGCCCCGGATTGACGAAAAAACAGCGATTTGCATCGCTGTGACGGGCTTTCCTGGCGCAAGTTTCCCCGGCATTCTGGACTTCTTGTCACGCTTGCCAGTGGAATACCGCTGGTCAAACCGCTTCATTTTTATGCCGGTGCGCGAAGCGGACAAGGCCATTGGCAACTACCGTTCAAAGTGGGCGCAAAAGCGGCTGTCACTGATGAACTTGATGCGCTCAAGCCAGGGCGGCGGCGTCACCCATGTGAATGCGGATGCCGACGATATGGCGGCGGACGCGGTCGCGGCCATGGCCGAAGCCAGCAGCGGCCTGGTGCGATTTGGCTATTACACCAGCGTCGTCTTGCTGTCTGGCGCCAACCTGCAGCAATTGCGTGATGCGGCTCAGTACGTGACCAAGATGATCGCCAATGCAGGGTTCTCAGCGCGCGTCGAGTCGGTCAATGCGGTGGAAGCTTATCTGGGCAGCATGCCTGGCAATCTGTTTGCCAATGTGCGCCGCCCGCTGGTCAACACCTTGAACCTGGCGCACTTGTTGCCACTCACGGCGATATGGGCCGGACCGGATGCCCATCCCTGCCCCTTTTATCCTGAGCATTCGGCGCCGCTGCTGCAAGCCAAAACTGATGGTGCAACACCTTACCGGCTCTGCCTGCACTCCGGTGATTTAGGCCACACGGCCATCAT
>JALNWC010000171.1 GCA_023231075.1 Rhodoferax sp. | reverse complement strand
ACATGGGCAACAGGGTGGCGCAGCGGATGCGGCAGGGGTTTCACAGGTGAGGCCGTGCCAGGACGGGTCAGGGCAGTGGCACGGCGTCGAGCATGGCCCGCACCTGTTCGCTGGCACCACGCCCGGCCTGGCTTAGCGGCAGCAGCCGATGGGCGATGGTTTGCGGCAGGATGGCCTGCACATCGTCTGGCGCCACATAGCTGCGCCCGCTCAGCAGCGCGCGGGCTTGGGCCGCGCGCAGCACCGCGAGACCGGCGCGCGGGCTCAGGCCCTGCATGAACCACTGGCCCGAGCGGGTGGCCTGGATCAGGTCCTGCACATAGTCCAGCAGCGGCCCGGCGGCATGCACTGCCAGCACCTGGCTTTGCAGGGCCTGCAGTTCTTCCAGCGTCAAGAGGCTCGGCAGCGCTTCGACCAACTCGCGCCGGTCACGCCCCATGAGCAATTCGCGTTCAGCGCCGCGGTCCGGATAGCCCAGCGAAATGCGCATCAGAAACCGGTCCAGCTGGGACTCGGGCAACAGGTAAGTGCCCAACTGGTCGTGCGGGTTTTGCGTGGCGATGACAAAAAAGGGCGTCGGCAGGGGCCGGGTTTCACCTTCGATCGTGACCTGTTTTTCTTCCATCGCCTCCAGCAGCGCGCTTTGGGTTTTGGGACTGGCCCGGTTGATCTCGTCGGCCAGCAGCACCTGGGCAAACAGCGGGCCGGGGTGAAAGATGAATTGCTCCAGGCCGCGGTCATACACCGAGACGCCCGACAAGTCACTGGGCATCAGGTCGGAGGTGAATTGCACCCGCGAAAACTGCAGGCCAAAGGTGCGCGCCAGGGCATGGGCGAGGGTGGTCTTGCCGACCCCGGGCACATCTTCAATCAGCAAGTGGCCGCCGGCCAGCAGGCAGGCGACACAATCTTGAGTTTGATCAAATTTGCCAACAATGACCGTGTTAAGCTGATCAACCAGAGATTTGAGCTTGAGCTGAATGTCCATTGGCTCCACCATAGCAAAAATTTAGCAAGGAGACTGTCTCATATGACGATGACCGGATACTTTACTCACCCAAGTTGCCGCAAGCACAAAATGATGCCGGGCCACCCCGAGTGCCCGGAGCGGCTGGATGCCATCGACGACCGCCTGCTGATCTCCGGCCTGGACGTGGCGCTGGACCGGCGCGAGGCCACGCCGGCGGCGGTGTCTGACATTGAGCTGGCGCACGACCGCATGTACGTGGCGGCCCTCCGCGGCTTGGACGCTGAACTCAAGGAGCAAATCGCAGCGGGAGGTCATGACCAACTGCAGATCGACCCCGACACCAGCATCAATATCCACACTTGGGAGGCCGCGCTCAATGCCGCCGGCGCGGCGATTGACGCCACCGATGCGGTGATGGCAGGCGAGATGAAAACCGCCTTTTGTGCGGTGCGTCCGCCGGGCCACCATGCCTGTCGCGACAAGGCCGGGGGTTTTTGCTTTTTCAACAACGTGGCCATTGCCGCCAAATATGCGCTGGAGCGCCACAATCTGCGGCGTGTGGCCATTGTTGACTTTGACGTGCACCACGGCAACGGCACCGAAGACATCGTGGCGGGTGACGATCGCATTTTGATGGTGAGCTTCTACCAGCACCCGTTTTATCCGATGGACTGGGTGCATTCCAACGCCAAAAACCTGGTCAATCTGCCGGTGCCGGCCTACACCAAGGGCATGGACATCCGCGAAATGATCGAGGCCGCCTGGATGCCGCGGCTCGAAGAGTTCAAGCCCGAAATGCTCTTTATCAGCGCCGGCTTTGACGCGCACCGCGAAGACGACATGGGACAGCTCGGTCTGGTCGAACAGGACTACGCCTGGATCACCAGCCGCATCATGGACGTGGCTCGGCGCCATGCCAAGGGCCGCATTGTGAGTTGCCTGGAAGGCGGTTATGTGATGAGTGCGCTGGCACGCAGCGTGGAAGCGCATATCCGGGTGCTGGCGGATGTCTAAACCGGCGTTCACCGACCTGCAGGATTGGCTGGCGGCCTTGAGCCAGGCCAGCGTGCTGATCGAGTTGGGTGCCTTGCTGGTCTGTGGCGTGTTGGCCTGGCTGCTGGCGCGGCTGGTGTCCAAAGCCTTTGTTGAGCGTGAGCGCAACTCCATCATGTTCGGGCGCCGCATTGTCGACGGCGTGCTGTTCCCCGCGCTGTGGTTGTGCCTGGCGTATGCCGCGCGCCAGTTGCTGGTCACCGGCATGCCGCTGGCGCTGTTCAAGCTGGCCATTCCCGTGCTGATCTCCTTGCTGGTGATTCGTCTTGGGGTCAAGGTGTTGCAGGCGGCGTTCAATGACACGCCCCTGATCCGTTTGCTGGAGCGCAGCATTTCCTGGATCGCCTGGTTGGCCATGGTGCTGTGGGTCAGCGGCTTGTTGCCGCTGCTGATGGAGGAGCTGGACCAGATCAGCTGGAAGGTGGGGGGTGCCACTTTGTCGGTGCGTAAAATCATTGAAGGCACCCTGACGGCCGGGCTGGTGCTGATCATCAGCTTGTGGATATCGTCGGCCATCGAGGCCAAATTGCTGCGCAGTGCCAAAGGCGGCGAGTTGAGTTTGCGCAAGGCGTTCAGCAACGCGGCCCGGGCGCTGCTGATGTTTGTCGGCCTGTTGCTGGCCTTGTCGGCGGTCGGTATTGACCTCACGGCGCTGTCGGTGCTGGGCGGTGCGATTGGCGTCGGCATTGGTTTCGGTCTGCAAAAGCTGGCGGCCAATTACGTGTCGGGCTTTGTCATTTTGACCGAGCGCAGCATGCGTATTGGTGACAGCGTGCAGGTCGACAATTTCAACGGCGTCATCACCCAGATCAATGCGCGCTACACCGTGATCCGCTCGCTCGGTGGCCGCGAATCCATTGTGCCCAACGAGATGCTGATCACCAGCCGGGTTGAAAGCCTGTCGCTGGCCGACCCCAAGGTCTGGCAGTCCACCAGCGTGTCGGTGGCTTATGACAGTGATGTGGACCTGGTGTCGCGTTTGCTGTTGCAGGCAGCTGCCGCGCAGGAGCGGGTGCTGGTTGATCCTGGCCCGTCGGTGGTTTTGATGGCTTTCGGTGCCGATGGCCTGGAGTTCCGGCTGGGCTACTGGATCGGTGACCCCGAAAACGGCAGCGACAACCTGCGCTCCTTGATCAATCTGGAGATTTTGCGGCTACTGCGTGCGCATCACATTGAAATCCCGTTTCCGCAGCGCGTCATTCATCAGCGCGCTGTTTCAGCCGCATGACGGTGCCCTGCGTATAATAAAAGCACGATCGTTCCTTTATTCAAATAAATGAAGAATTTCCTTGTTGCGGCCATGTCGGCAGTCACTGCCGCATAGAATGCCCGAGTTGACGTGCACGTCAATCAAATTGACGCCGGTGCGATGCGTTTTACCTATTTTTAACCTTCTGGAGAGAGACAGTTATGAAAGTCCTGGTCGCAGTCAAACGTGTGGTGGACTACAACGTGAAGGTCCGGGTCAAGTCGGACAACACGGGTGTGGACATTGCCAACGTCAAAATGAGCATGAACCCGTTTGACGAAATCGCCATCGAAGAAGCCGTGCGCCTGAAAGAAAAAGGCATCGCCAGCGAGATCATCGCCGTGTCTTGCGGCGTCACCCAATGCCAGGAAACCCTGCGCACCGCCATGGCCATCGGCGCCGACCGCGCCATCCTGGTGGAAACCACTGAAGAACTGCAACCCCTGGCGGTGGCCAAACTGCTCAAAGCCCTGGTCGACAAGGAACAGCCCGGTTTGATCATCCTGGGCAAACAGGCGATTGATGACGACTGCAACCAGACCGGGCAAATGTTGGCCGCGCTGGCCGACCTGCCCCAAGTCGCCTTTGCCAGCAAAGTGGACATCGCGGACGGCAAAGCCACGGTGTCGCGTGAAATCGACGGCGGCTCCGAGACCCTCTCGGTCACCCTGCCCGCCGTCGTCACCGCCGACCTGCGCCTCAACGAGCCGCGCTACGTCACCCTGCCCAACATCATGAAGGCCAAGAAAAAGCCCATGGACATCCTCAAGCCTGAAGACCTCGGCGTCGATGTCAGCCCGCGCATCAAGACCTTGAAAGTCAGCGAGCCGCCCAAACGCAGCGCCGGCATCATGGTGCCCGACGTCGCCACGCTGGTCGCCAAACTCAAAACGGAAGCCAAAGTCATCTGACTGCGCTCATGAACACACACTGCCAATACGAACTTGGCTGTCATTGCGGGCTTGATCCGCAATCCATGACTTCCGGACTTCCTGGATCCCGGGTCAAGCCCGGGATGACAAAGTCAGGTTCAAGGTCCGTGTGCGGCATCATGCCAAGCACGGCTGGCTCACAACGACGACTTTCTCATTAACTGATTAAAGGAACCCCCATGACCACCCTCGTCATCGCCGAACACGACAACACCTCCCTCAAGCCCGCCACCCTCAACACCGTCACCGCAGCTGCCCAGTGCGGGGGCGACGTCCATGTGCTGGTCGCAGGCCACAACGCCAGCGCGGCCGCTGCCGCAGCAGCCCAGATTGCCGGTGTCGGCAAAGTGCTGCACATCGACGCTGAAGCACTCGCCCACGGCATCGCAGAAAACCTCACGGCGCAAATCGTCGCGCTGGCCCCGGCCTACAGCCACCTGCTGTTCCCGGCCACCGCCGCCGGCAAGAACGTGGCGCCGCGCGTGGCCGCCAAGCTCGACGTGGGCCAACTCTCGGACGTCACCAAAGTGCTCAGCCCAGACAGCTTCGAGCGCCCGATCTACGCCGGCAACGCCATTGCCACGGTGCAAAGCCTGGATGCCATCCGGGTCTTGACCGTGCGCACCACCGGCTTTGACGCCGCCGCGCTGGGCGGCTCGGCCGCCATCGAGCCCGTGGCCGCGCAAGCCGCACCCGGCAACACCAGCTACCTGGGTTCGGAAATCGCCAAGAACGACCGCCCCGAACTCACCGCCGCCAAGATCATCGTCAGCGGTGGCCGTGCCCTGGGATCGCAAGAAAAGTTCGATGAACTCATGACCCCGCTGGCCGACAAGCTCGGTGCGGCCATTGGCGCCAGCCGCGCTGCGGTGGACGCGGGTTACGCGGCCAACGACCTGCAAGTGGGCCAGACCGGCAAGATCGTGGCGCCCCAGCTCTACGTTGCGGTGGGCATCAGCGGGGCCATCCAGCACCTGGCGGGCATGAAGGACAGCAAGGTCATCGTGGCCATCAACAAGGACCCCGAGGCGCCGATCTTCAGCGTGGCTGACTACGGGCTCGAAGCCGACCTGTTCGTGGCCGTGCCCGAACTGGTGGCCGCGCTTTGATACCTTGCGGGTCAGACCACTCGCGCAGCGACCTGCTCTGACCCCAACTGATTTGAGACCTTGCGGGTCAGACCACTCGCGCAGCGACGTGCTCTGACCCCAACTGATTTGAGACCTTGCGGGTCAGACCACTCGCGCAGCGACGTGCTCTGACCCCAACTGATTTGAGACCTTGCGGGTCAGACCACTCGCGCAGCGACGTGCTTTGGCCCCAACTGATTAAGGAACTACCCATGAGCTACACCGCCCCCCTCAAGGACATGCTCTTCAACATCGAGCACCTCGCCGGCATTGACCAGATCGCCCAACTGCCCGGCATGCAAGACGCCGGCCTGGAGACCGCCCAGGCGGTGCTCGAAGAAGCCGCCAAATTTTGCGAAGGCGTGCTTAGCCCCCTGAATTGGGAAGGCGACAAAAACCCCAGCAGCTGGAAAGACGGCGTCGTCACCGCCAGCCCGGGCTTCAAAGAAGCCTTCAAACAGTATGCCGAGGCCGGCTGGCAGGGCTTGCAACACCCCACCGACTTCGGCGGCCAGGGCCTGCCCAAGACCATCGGCTCGGCCGTGGGCGAAATGCAAAACGCCGCCAACCTGAGCTTTGCCCTGTGCCCGCT
The DNA here is from genome assembly GCA_023231075.1 of Rhodoferax sp. Classification (GTDB taxonomy): domain Bacteria; phylum Pseudomonadota; class Gammaproteobacteria; order Burkholderiales; family Burkholderiaceae_C; genus Rhodoferax. The sequence goes on along the minus strand of JALNWC010000171.1, from coordinate 318 downwards.
GCTCACCGACGGCGCCATCGAGGCGCTGCTGACGGCAGGCAGCCCCGAGCTCAACGCCATCTACCTCGAAAAACTCGTCAGCGGCGAGTGGACCGGCACCATGAACCTGACCGAGCCGCAAGCCGGATCAGACCTGGCCGCCGTGCGCACCAAGGCAGAACCCCAGGCCGACGGCTCTTACAAGGTGTTTGGCACCAAGATATTCATCACCTGGGGTGAGCACGACATGGCCGACAACATCGTCCATCTGGTGCTGGCCCGCGTCGCCGGCGCACCCGAAGGCGTGAAAGGCATCAGCCTGTTTGTCGTGCCCAAATT
>JALNWC010000170.1 GCA_023231075.1 Rhodoferax sp. | reverse complement strand
TGTGGTGATGTGGCCGGCACAGGCTATGTTCCCATCAATCAGTCGCCGGCGGGCACTGCCTCGGCTTTCCGGGTGGCGTTCTAAGTAGCCGCATCCGCCTCAAGGCCTGACCAGCGGCCAACCCCGGCGCGTCCACTCGCTCATGCCGCCCTGCACATAACGCACATGGGCGTAGCCGCGTTCGCGCAGCGCTGCGAGTGTTGAGCTGGAGCGGTTCTGGGTGTTGCAGATCAGCAGCACCGGTTTGTCGCTGGCGGTGGGTATTTCCGACAGGCGCGCGCCGAGCTGGCGCATGGGCAGCAACTGCGCGCCTTTGGCGACCCCCGTGGCATGCTCGTTGGGTTCACGTAGGTCGATCAGGATGACGCGACCCGCTTCATGCTCGGCGCGGGCGAAATCCAGCGTCACGGAATCCGACGCGGCTGCTTGCGGACTGCAGGCGGCCAGGGTCAAACCCAGGTTTAGCGCAAACAGCAATAAGCTGCGGCGCGTGCCTTGGCGTGAAACAGTGTGGTGCTTGACGGTAAAACTTGACATCGGTGACAGGGTTCGGGTTTGAAAAAAGGGTTGGGGAACGATCTGCTTTCAATTATTATCTTTCCACCATGACCATCACCCACTTGCTGTATCTGCACGGTTTTCGTTCCTCCCCCGCCTCCAACAAGGCCCGCATGATGGCTGCGACGGTGGCCGGTCGCCACCCCGGCGTGGTTTGGTGGTGTCCGGCGCTGGCGGCATCGCCCCAGCAAGCCATGGACGAGGTATTGCAGGGCATTGCCCACTGGCCCAAAGACCGCATGGCCGTGGTGGGTTCTTCACTGGGTGGTTTTTATGCCACCTGGCTGGCCGAGCGCCTGGGCTGCAAGGCGGTGCTGCTGAACCCGGCCGTGCACCCGGCGCGCGACCTGGCCGCGCACATTGGCGACCACGCGCTGTGGCACGACCCGGCGCAAAGTTTCAGCTTTGATCCGGTCTTTGTCGACGAGCTGTTGGTGCAGGAAGTCCCCCGCATCAGTCGGCCCGAACGCTACTTTGCCGTGATTGCCACGGGCGACGAGGTGTTGGACTGGCGCGAGATGACTGGCCATTACCCCAACGCCGCCATCAAGCTGTTGCCCGCTGGCGACCACGCCCTGAGCGACTTCGAGCAGCATCTGGATGACATCCTGAGCTTTCTGGCGCTGGCCTGAAGGCCGAAGCCCACGGTCGACTCAGTCTTCGATCACGCGCAGCGACCAGGGCGTTTTTTGCCAGGCCACGCATTCCTCGTTGAGCAAATAGGCTGACTGCGGGTACAAACGGGCCCAGTCGCTGCTGAAGTTCAATACAAATTGACGGTCGTTCTTGGGGTCCTGGCGCAGGCTGATGTCTGTTACATCGGGGTCGCGCCGGGCGTGGCACAACACGACTGCCAGGCGCAGCACCAGCAGTTGCTGGATCAGCAGCTGGTCTTCAAAGTCGGCTTCGAGCTTGCGCAGTTTGCCGCGGTGCCCCAGTACCAGAAGGCTGAGCTTGTGAAGTTCGGCCAGGGCAAAACCCATGGCATCGGTGTTCTCAAGAATGTAGGCGCCATGCTTGTGGTAGTCGCTGTGCGAGACGTGGCTGCCAATCTCGTGCAGCTGTGCGGCCCAGGTGAGTTTGCGGCTGATGCGTTCATCCACCGGCGCGTTGTTGATCTGCAGGTAAAGTGCATTGGCAATCTGGCCGACACGCTGGCCATGCACCGGGTCGGCGCCAAATTTGGCGGCCAGGCGGGCCACCGAATGGTCGCGCAAGTCGGTGTGCTGCTGCCCCGCGCCCAGCATGTCCTGCAACAGCCCGTGGCGCAGACCGCCCGTGGCTTGTTCCAGGCGCTCGATGCCGAGCAGGTCGAACAGGGCCCGCAACACGCTCAAGCCGCCGCCAATGATGGCTTTGCGGTCGTCGCGCATGCCGACCAGGCGCAGCCGGTCGGTGTTTTGGGCGGCCAGCAGCTTGTCCTGCAACCAGTCGAGTCCGGCGCGCGTGACCGAACCGGTCGGCCAGCCCGCCGCTACCAGCACATCGACCACGGCGTTCACGGTGCCGGCCGAGCCGTAGGCCACGTCCCATTGGTCGGGGGCGTACAGTGTCAGCGCCTCGTCAAGCACCGCTTTGGCGGCAATTTCGGCCATCTGAAAGGAACGCTTTGAAAACTGGTTGTCGCCAAAATAACGCATCGACCAGGTAATGCTGCCCACCCGGTAAGACTCCATCTGCGTCGGCTCGCGCCCCTGGCCCAGAATGATTTCGGTGGAACGCCCGCCAATGTCGATCACCAGCCGACGCTCCTCGGTGCGCGGCAGCGCCTGGGCCACGCCCTGGTAGATCAGCCGGGCTTCTTCGCGGCCCGAAATGACATCAATCGGAAAGCCCAGCTTTTGCATGCCGGTGGTCAGAAATTCGTCGCGGTTGCGGGCTTCGCGCAGGGTCTGCGTGGCCACGGCACACACTTCGGCACCAGAAAAGCCCGCCAGGCGTTCGCCAAAGCGCGCCAGGCAGTCCCAGCCGCGCTGCATGGCCTGCGGTGTCAGGTTGCGATTTTCGTCCAGGCCGTTGCCTTGGCGCACGGTTTCCTTGAGGTATTCGGTGCGGTAGAACTGGCCGTGTTCAATATGGCCAATCTCAAGCCGGTAGCTGTTGGAACCCAGATCAACAGCCGCCAGGCGTTGTGTGTTTTGCATGTTCAAAAGTTCATTGTCATCGGAGTTGCCAGCATAGCATCAGAAGCAGGGGTGTCGGTGCCGCTCCAGGCCTTCAGTGCTCTGAGGAGTGGACGTTTTTTGGCTTGGTGGCCCGCCATGCGTCGCAAGATGTCGTCCAGTGTGCGAATGGCCTGGGTAATGTAGGGCCCCTTGTTGAGCATGACGCACTCGGCACGCACGCCCAGGCCGGCATCCGAGATCTCGGCGCGCGACGGCAGCCCGGTTTTGGCCATGAATTCGAGCACTTGGGTGGCCCAGATCACCGGCATGTGGGCGGCTTCGGCGCACCACAGGATTTCTTCCTGCACTTCTGCCAGTCGTTCATAGCCGCATTCGACCGCCAGATCGCCGCGCGCAATCATCACGCCCGAAACGTTCGAGGCCATGGCGGACAGCATCAGCTCGGGCAGGTTCTCGAAACCCTGCAGGGTTTCTATTTTGAGCACGATGCCCATGTTCTCCCGGCCCAGGCGCTGAAGGTGATCGCGCAGTTGTGCAATGTCCGAGGGTTTCTGGACAAACGACAGGCCCACCATGTCGGCCTGGGTCGCCACGATCTTCAGGTCCTCGATGTCCTTGTCGCTGAGCGCGGGCAAGTTCAGCTTGCTGTCGGGCAAATTAATGCCTTTGTCACCGGTGAGTTTTTCACCCTCCGGGCGTGCATGGGTAATTTCTATGTCCAGCCAGTCGTCGGTTTTGAGACGGATCACGCCGCCAATACGGCCATCGTCAAACCAGATGCGCTCGCCCACCCTGGCCTGATCAATCACTTGCGGCAGGGTCACGGCCAGGTGCGCTGGCTCCGGGCTGGGGGTGTCGGTGTCGTCGTCCATGGCCGAGGGCTGACCGAGCCCGCTACGGGTCAGGCGCAAGTGGTCGCCAACATGCAGGCGCAAGGCGCCTTGCTGGCTGTCGATCTGACACACCAGGGAGGCATGTTTTTTCTTACCACCTGTGCCGCCGAGGGTCAACACGGTTTCCGGGGTCAGGTAAGCTGTTTGCAGGCTTTCTGCCACGGCGCCGGTGTCGTCGTTGTGGATCACCAGCAGATGGCGTTTGGCACCCCGGGCATCGGTGAAATGAATGCTGCTGCCCGCTTTCAGGCGCGCCAGCCAAACCTCCCAGACACCGATACTGGCGTCCACATTGGCGACCTGCACGGTGCTGCCGATGGGGCGCAGGTGCAGCCGGGCAGGGCGAATGACCCGGCCCATGTCGTCTTTGCCGGGCTTGAGCTTGAGCACGGGTGGCCGGTCCGCCACCTGGCCGGTCCTGATTTTTGGTCCCCCCAGATCCATCAGCAGCTTCACCGGTCGCTGGGCTGCCTCGGCGGCGCTGCGCACATGGGCGCTCATGCGTTGCCAGTCCTGCGCCGTGTCATGGGCGCAGTTGATGCGGGCGATGTCCATGCCGGCATCAACCAGCCCGCGGACCAGATTGGCGTCCGTGGCCGCCTCGGCGGGCAGCGTGACCATGATGCGCACCGGTCGTCCGGCAGGGGCTTGGCCGAGCAGCCTGAAGGTGTGTTTTTTTAGCAAGTCTTGGCTGCTGACGCTGCCCGCGGGCTCTTCGGTCGACTTGTCCTGCCAGGCCTGGTTTGTGAGGCGGTGCAACAAACCCAGCACCTTGTCGAGGCTGGCCAGCACATGGGACTCGGAGCGTCCCAACGACGACAGTCCGAGCCGTGACAGTTGCTCTTGCAGCGGGCGCAGGTCGACGCTGCGCAGGGTGAGGTAATGGATCAGGTTGCGGGCGCTCTGGCGGTACTCGGGCAGGACTTTTTCGAGTTCGGCCTTGAGCGCCGTCTCGTGCTCCAGCATGGCCTGGCGCAGGGTCCAGAGCTGGTCGATGAGTTTGATGCAAATATCAAAGTCCTGCGGGTCGCCCCCGGCGGTGGGCGATGGGACAGCGGCGGCTGCAGTGTGGTCGTGTTTACTCATGGCGCATTTATAGGCGCCTTCCATGACATTGTCATGAAAAACGGACTCAGCGCCGCATCAACAACCGGGAGCGCTGCAATCGGATCAACTCTGCCAAGCCGCCCAGTAAACAGGCCGTGATGACGAGGAGTCGAAAGACATTGACGTGGTTTTGCATGGTGACGTACCTTGAAACTGCTAAAGGCCGAAGCTAAACGCGAAATATGACAGCATGGTGTCAGTGCCGGATGACACTGGCATTGAAAAAATCTGTCATCTTTCTGACACTTCGGCACTCTATGCTGGACAGCCATGTTGACCCCTGTCCACGCCTGTTTTTTGTTGCCACTGTGACGCGCCCTGAACTGCCCGAACTGGAGGCGCTGGCGCGCATCATCGAGCTGGGGGCCGGCTGGCTTGAAGCCCGGGTGATGGGCCAGGCCAGGCTGGCTGACGGCACCACCTACCCGGTGTATGTGATCACGCTGGGTAATCCGGCCAAAGAGGTGCCCGCCGTGGGTTATTTTGGCGGGGTTCACGGTCTGGAGCGCATCGGCGCCGAGGTGGTGCTGGCCTATCTGCACAATCTGGTGATGCGCTTGCAGTGGGACAGCAGCTTGCACCGGCAACTGGAAACCGTGCGTCTGGTGTTCATGCCCATCGTCAATCCTGGCGGCATGGCGCTGGGCACGCGCGCCAACCCGAACGGTGTCGACCTGATGCGCAATGCCCCGGTGCAAGCCACCGATCCGGTGCCGTTCATGGTGGGTGGCCAGCGCATCAGCGCCGGCCTGCCCTGGTACCGTGGCGTCAAGGACAAGGCAATGGAACTTGAGAATCAGGCGGTCTGCGAGGTGGTCACAGCTGAATTGCTGAGCCGTGATTTCAGCCTGTCGGTGGACTGTCATTCGGGCTTTGGTAGTCGCGATCGCCTCTGGTTCCCTTACGCGCACAAGCGTGCGCCGATTGCCCACCTGGCCGAAATGCAGGCGTTCAAGAACATTTTTGTGCAGTCGCACAGCCACCACCGCTACGTGATCGAGCCGCAAAGCCTGCAGTATCTGGCCCACGGCGACCTCTGGGACCATTTGTACCTGCAAGCCTGCACCCAGCCGCAGCGGGTGTTTTTGCCGCTGACCCTGGAGATGGGTTCCTGGCTGTGGGTCAGGAAGAACCCGCGCCAGCTGTTTTCGCGCCATGGCATGTTCAATCCGTTGATCGAGCACCGTCAGCAGCGTGTGCTGCGCCAGCACCTGTTGCTGCTCGACTTTTTGGCGCGTGCCGCCTGTGGCCACCGTCTTTGGCTGCCCACGCCCGAGAACCGGGCGCAGCACCATGCCCAGGCCCTGCAAGACTGGTATTGACGCCATGACCACCTGGATTTTTTTGCGTGGATTGACCCGGGAGAGCCGGCACTGGGGCGAGTTTGTTGATCAGTTTCAGCGGGTCATGCCGCACCAGACGGTGGTCACGCTGGACTTGGCGGGCAATGGTCGGCTGAACCATCAACGCAGTGCCAGCCGGGTCGAGGACATGGTGGCAGATTGCCGCCTGCAGCTGGCCTTGCGCCACATCGCCCCGCCGTACCATCTGCTGGCCATGT
>JALNWC010000169.1 GCA_023231075.1 Rhodoferax sp. | reverse complement strand
GCCACCATCCAGACGTCCAGATCAGCGCGCGGCACGACCTGGTTGTAGTGCACGTTGAAGCCGTGGGCAAACACCAGCGAGGCACCCTGTTTGATATTGGGTGCCACGTTGTTGGTGTAGACCTCGGCGATTTGCTCGTCGGGCAACAAGATCATGACCACGTCGGCGATCTTGACGGCGTCATTGACCTCCATCACATTGAGACCGGCCTTGCCAACCTTGTCCCAGGAGGCGCCGCCTTTGCGCAGACCCACCACCACCTTGACACCGCTGTCGTTCAGGTTCTGGGCATGGGCATGACCCTGGCTGCCGTAACCAATGATGGCCACCATCTTGCCCTTGATCAGGCTCAAATCACAATCTTTGTCGTAAAAAACTTTCATCGCTCGCTCCGTTGTAAAAACTAATAACCTTGCGGGACAGATCTTCAGCTCTGTCCCCAACTGACTAAAAACCTTGCGGGACAGACCAAGATTTGCGCAGCAAATTTACTCTGTCCTCAACTGACTAAAAACCTTGCGGGACAGACCAAGATTTGCGCAGCAAATTTGCTCTGTCCTCAACTGACTAAAACTTGCGGGACAGCTCTTCAGCGTTGCCCCAACTGACTAAACCCGCAAAATCCGCTCACCACGACCAATGCCGCTGGAGCCGGTACGCACTGTTTCCAGAATGGCGCCGCGCTCGATGGCGTTCAGGAACGCATCGTTCTTGGTCTGGTCGCCCGTCAACTCGATGGTGTAGCTTTTCTCGGTCACATCGATGATGCGACCCCTGAAAATGTCCGCCATGCGCTTCATTTCCTCGCGCTCCTTGCCCACCGCGCGCACCTTGACCATCATGAGTTCGCGTTCGGTATACGAACCCTCGGTCAGGTCGACCACCTTGACCACTTCGATCAGGCGGTTCAGGTGCTTGGTGATCTGCTCGATCACCTCATCCGAACCCGTGGTCTGGATCGTCATGCGCGACAAACTGGGGTCTTCGGTGGGTGCCACCGTGAGCGACTCGATGTTGTAGCCACGCGCCGAGAACAGGCCCACCACACGGGACAGGGCACCGGCTTCGTTTTCCAGCAATACTGCAATGATGTGTTTCATGATCAGAGGTCCTCCGCGCTCAACAGCATTTCAGTGATGCCCTTGCCGGCCTGCACCATCGGGAACACGTTTTCAGTGGGGTCGGTGCGGAAATCCATGAACACCGTGCGGTCCTTGAGCTTGCGCGCTTCGCGCAGCGCCGGTTCGACGTCAGAGGCCCGCTCGATCAGCATGCCGACGTGGCCGTAGGCCTCGGCCAGCTTGACAAAGTTGGGCAAGGCGTCCATGTAACTGTGGCTGTAGCGGCCTTCGTATTCCACCTCTTGCCACTGGCGCACCATGCCCAGGTAGCGGTTGTTGAGCGCCACGATCTTGATGGGCGTGTTGTATTGCAGGCAGGTGGACAGCTCCTGGATGCACATCTGTACCGAGCCCTCGCCGGTCACGCAATAGACCTCGCTCTCGGGCTTGGCCAGTTTGATGCCCATGGCGTAGGGAATGCCCACGCCCATGGTGCCCAGACCACCGGAGTTGATCCAGCGCCGGGGCTGGTCAAAGCGGTAGTACTGCGCGGCCCACATCTGGTGCTGGCCGACGTCCGAGGTGATGTAGGTGTCGGCGTCCTTGGTCATGTTCCAGAGCGTTTCCACCACGTACTGGGGTTTGATGATGTCGTTTTGACCCGGGTCGTACTTGAGGCAGTCACGCTTGCGCCAGCCCTCGATGGTGTCCCACCAGGCGCCCAGGGCATTGGCATCGGGCGTGACCGAGCCTTCCTTGATCATGGCGATCATCTCGGTCAGCACGTCCTTGACGTCGCCGACGATCGGGATGTCGACCCGAACACGCTTGGAAATGCTCGACGGGTCGATGTCGATGTGGATGATCTTGCGCTCGTTTTGCGCAAAGTGCTTGGGGTTGCCAATCACGCGGTCGTCAAACCGGGCCCCCACGGCCAGCAGCACGTCGCAGTTTTGCATGGCATTGTTGGCTTCCACCGTGCCGTGCATGCCCAGCATGCCCAGAAATTTGCGGTCGCTGGCGGGGTAAGCGCCCAGGCCCATCAAGGTGTTGGTGCAGGGGTAGCCCAGCATGTCGACCAACTGGCGCAATTCAGTCGAGGCATTGCTCAGCAGCACGCCGCCGCCGGTGTAGATATAGGGCCGCTTGGCGGCCAGCAACAACTGCAGCGCTTTGCGGATCTGGCCGCCGTGGCCTTTGCGCACCGGGTTGTAGGATCGCATTTCAACCGTCTGCGGGTAGCCGTGGTAGGGCACCTTTTTGAACGACACGTCTTTCGGGATGTCCACCACCACCGGACCGGGGCGGCCGCTGCGGGCAATGTGGAAGGCCTTCTTCATGGTCTCGGCCAGGTCGCGCGCGTCCTTGACCAGAAAGTTGTGCTTGACGATGGGGCGGGTGATGCCCACGGTGTCGCATTCCTGGAAGGCATCCATGCCAATGGCGTGGGTCGGCACCTGGCCACTCACAATGACCATCGGGATGCTGTCCATGTAGGCCGTGGCGATACCGGTCACAGCATTGGTCACGCCGGGGCCGGAGGTGACCAGCGCCACGCCCACGTCACCGGTGGCGCGGGCATAGCCGTCTGCCGCATGGACGGCCGCCTGCTCGTGGCGCACCAGCACGTGCTGAATGGTGTCCTGCTTGAACAATGCGTCGTAGATGTGCAACACGGCACCACCGGGGTAACCCCAGACGTACTTGACGCCCTCGGCCTGCAAGGCCTTGACAAGAATCTCTGCCCCTCTGAGCTCGTGCTCAGCGCCGACCGGCTTGGCTTTGGCAGAAGGATGCGGATTTGAAGAGCTTGACGCCGAAGCGACTTCGGCTTTTGCGATTTCCATGATGAACCTTTGTGAATTTCTCTAACGAAATACCTTGGGTGCTTCTTTGCAAACACTTGTGGTGTTGCATCGAAACTTAAGGCCAAAACCATGGACGCATTGATTTTTGCGCCGGACCTTGACCCGTTTGCTTTAATTTGCAGCGAACATTATCGCATTTATCAACACGTGCTTAAGGTCTGGGGCCAGGCAATGCAATAATTCGACACTTTTCTGGTGTTGCACAGGTTTTGTCCCAGTGCGCAATGTACCAAAAAATTGCCATCAACCGCCATCAAAGTCCCTGCGCCATGTCCCTGCCTCCTACCACTCCCAGCCTGCTCAGGCGCATGGCCTGCTGGCTCTATGAAGGCATGCTGTTGTTTGGCGTGGTCTTCATTGCCGGCTACCTGTTTGGCACCCTGAGCCAGACCAAAAATGCCATGGACAACCGCCATGCCCTGCAGGCCTTTCTCTTTGTGGTCTTTGGCATTTACTTTGTCTGGCTCTGGTCCAAAGGCCAGACCCTGGCCATGAAAACCTGGCACATCCGGGTGCTGGACCGGTCCGGTCAGCCCCTGAGCCAAAGCCGAGCCCTGCTGCGCTACCTGTGGAGCTGGCTATGGGTGCTGCCGCCACTGGTGCTGTCCTGGGGGTTGAACCTCAAGGGCGGGGAATCCATCGTCATCTTTATCGGCTGGGTCGCCATCTGGGCCATCCTGAGCCGCTTTCACCCGCGGCATCAGTTCTGGCATGACGCTCTGGCCGGCACGCAACTGGTGGACGAGCGCCCCGTCAAGCCCTGACACCCGCGTGAGCCCCGACCGCGAGCGGATCCGGGTCAGATCGCCGATTCGTCAAGCTCGCCGGTACGGATGCGCACCACCCGCTCCACGGCCGTGACAAATATCTTGCCGTCGCCGATCTTGCCGGTGTGCGCGGCTTTGACGATGGCGTCAACACAGCGGTCCACATCTTCGGTTTTCACGACCACCTCAATTTTGACTTTGGGCAGAAAATCGACCACATATTCGGCGCCACGGTAGAGCTCGGTGTGGCCCTTCTGACGGCCAAAACCCTTGACCTCGGTGACCGTCAGGCCGGTGACGCCGCATTCGGCCAGGCCTTCGCGCACTTCTTCCAGTTTGAAGGGCTTGACGATGGCGGTGATTTGTTTCATGAGGGTCCTCGATTAAAAATGGGAAGGGTGGGCAGTCGAAACGCTTCAACACTTCACGCCCGGAAACGGCTGGTAATAGGATAACGCCAATCCTTGCCGAAACTGCGGTGCGTCAGACGAATCCCTACCGGCGACTGGCGTCGCTTGTACTCGTTGATCTTGATCAGGCGCGTCACCCGCTCGACATCGGCGCTGGCAAAACCGGCAGCGATGAGCTGCTCGATGCTTTCATCGTTTTCCATGTAGCGCTCCAGAATCGCGTCCAGCACCTCGTAAGGCGGCAAACTGTCCTGGTCGGTCTGGTCGGGGCGCAATTCGGCGCTGGGTGGTCGCGTGATGATGCGCTCGGGGATGGGCGCCTGGCCGGTGCCATAGGGGTCGTGGGCATTGCGCCAGCGCGCCAGGCGAAACACCGTGGTTTTGGCCAGGTCCTTGATGACCGCGAAACCGCCGGCCATGTCGCCATACAGGGTGCAATAGCCGGTGGCCATCTCGGACTTGTTGCCGGTGGTCAGCACAATGCTGCCGAATTTGTTGCTGAGTGCCATCAGCAGGGTGCCACGAATGCGGGCCTGGAGGTTCTCTTCGGTGGCGTCTTCGGCCAAACCCTTGAACTCGCCGGACAACGTGGCTTTGAACGCTTCGAACTCCGGCACGATCGACAGCTCGTCATAGCGCACCCCCAGTCGATTCGCCATGTCACGCGCATCGATCCAGCTGATGTCGGCGGTGTAGGGTGAGGGCATCATCACCGCACGCACCCGCTCCCGGCCCAGCGCATCCACCGCAATCGCCAGCACCAGCGCCGAGTCAATGCCGCCCGACAGGCCCAGCAAGACACCCGGAAAGCCGTTTTTACCGATGTAATCGTGCACGCCGAGCACCAGGGCGTCCCACAAATCGGCCTCGGGGGTGCGCTCGGGCGCCACAGTGGCCAGCAACTGCAGCCCTGCTGGTGTCTGGCTGGCCTCAACGAGCAGGCTGTCCTCGACAAAACTTGGCGCCCGCCCCGCCAGTGAACCATCGGCATTGAGCGCAAACGAGTGCCCTTCAAACACCACCTCGTCCTGCCCACCTACCAAATGCGCATAAACCAGCGGCAGCCCGCAAGACAACACGCGCTGGCGCATCATCTGTTCGCGCTCCTTGCCTTTGCCGACATGAAAGGGGGACGCGTTGATGACCGCCAGCAACTCGGCGCCCGCCTGCGCCGTCTCAAGCGCAGGCTTGTCAAACCAGGCATCCTCGCAAATCAGCAGACCGACCTGGACCCGCTCGCCCGGCTCACCTGCCTCAAACACACAAACCTCCTGCCCAGGCCTGAAATAACGGCGTTCGTCAAACACCTGGTAATTGGGCAACTCACGCTTGGCGTAAGTGGCCACCACCCCGCCCTCGCACAGCACACTGGCCGAATTGAAACGGCTTTGCACCGCCACCGAGCGGGTCCGCTGGTCGCCGCCCGTGGGGTGCCCCACCACCACCCTGAGGTCTTTCAAATCGGCCAGCGCAAGCGCCACCGCTTTCACGGCATCATCACAGGCATCGGTGAAGGCTTGACGCAAAAACAGGTCCTCGGCCGCGTAGCCGCAAATCGACAACTCGGGGGTCAGCACCAGGCGCGCACCCTGCTGGTAGGCGCTTCGTGCGGCTGCCACAATTTTTTCGGCATTGCCAGTCATGTCGCCCACCACCAGATTGAGTTGGGCCACGCAAATTTTGAGAGTCATGAAAAGTACAGAAAAATGATCAACAAGAAATCAACTGAGACTGCAAACGATTATGTCATTCGGGTGCTGGATTCGCCCGCTGAAGTGGACGCACACGCCTGGAACGCCCTGCTGCTGGGCCAGCCGCAGGCCACCCCGTTCATGCGCCATGAGTACCTGCACGCCTTGCATGCCAGCGGCTGCGCCACGCCTGAGACCGGCTGGACGCCGAAGTTTTTTCTGCTGGAGCGCCACGGTGAACTGCGGGCGGCCTGTGTGCTGTACCTCAAGACCCACTCGCACGGCGAGTATGTGTTTGACTGGGCCTGGGCCAAGGCCTACGCCCAGCATGGTCTGGCCTATTACCCCAAAGCCCTGTGTGCGGTGCCGTTCACGCCGGTGCCCGGGACCCGCCTGCTGGCCAAAACCCAGGCCGACCGTGAGCGACTCGCCACCGCCCTGCTGGACTTTTGCCAG
>JALNWC010000168.1 GCA_023231075.1 Rhodoferax sp. | reverse complement strand
TCGGCCGGAAACACCGACTGCACATCCTGGCTGACAGGGTCGTCGTCGTCAATGCGGCTGAGCTGGGTCACCTGGCCGGGCTGCGCAGGCCGGGGCGCCGCGGCATAGGTGGCGGCCGCCGAGTCGGCCGCCGCCGCATTGAGCACGCCGGTGTACATCACGCGCACCAGGTACTCTTTTTCCATCACCGCATCTTCGCCGATCAGCTGGCGCGCGACCCGGCCATCTTGTGTCAGCACCAGCAGGCCGGTCGAATCAATGTCGAGCCGTCCGGCGGGCACCAGGCTTTTGAGCTGGCTGGGGTGAAAGAAAAAGCGCGCGTTGTCCTCGGCCCAGCGGTTTTGCGGCTGCACCAGCGTGATGGCGGGCTCGTGGCCGTCTTCAGCCTGGCCGCTGACCAGGCCGAGCGGTTTGTTGATCAGCACCGTGACCTGTTTCGCCTGCGCGCCGGTGGCTTGTTTGTCGATCTCGATGCGCACATCGGGGCTCACCTGCATGCCCATCTCGGCGACCCGGCCGTTAACCTTGACCCAGCCCTTGCCAATCCATTCGTCGGCCTCGCGGCGCGACGCCAGGCCGAGCTCGGCCATGCGCTTGTTCAGGCGCAGCGTGCCGCCGGCGCCATGGGCGGCGGTATTGCTTTGCCCGGCGGGAATCGGGGCTTTGGCGGCCGGTGGGGCCGCGCGGCGAAAGGCGGGGGCTTTGGGGGTGTTGGGCATAGGGTATTGAATGACTGGCATTTAAGAAATGGCGATCAAGACGTCAACAAAGCCAGTACTTTGAGGATGTCTTCCTGTGTGCGGAAGCTACCAAAGGTTTGCATGTCTTGCGCACGCACGATGGGGAAGGTGTTGAGGATGTAAGCTGCATCAACCGCATCCAGACCATAGAGGTAGAAAAACAGTGCGTCGAGCGCGGCCAGGCGGGCGCGGCGCTCGTCCTCATTCCACACGAACGGCGGCAGCACCTCGCCTGCGCTGTCCACATATCCCAAGTCACGCGCAAACGGGGCCATGTCGTGAGCGGTGTAGGTGAGCGCCAGCACTTGCGGCAACACAAAGTCGGCCACGGTGGGCTGCGAGTGGTGACCGTTCATCAGTTTTGCAGTGCGCATGGCTTCGGCAAAAGCGGTGGGCAAAGAATCGTTGAATCGGGACGGGGCGATGGCTGGCAGTTGTTCGAGGATGTAAAGGCTAAAGTTATTGCCTTGCAGCTTTTGTCGCCCAAGGTAATCAAAAACGAAGGAATTGAAATTGGCAAGAACAAAGGGCAAGCTATTGACAGGTGCGTCAGCCGACTCACTGGGCAGCACAACAGACATGGAGTGCCCCACGCCAGATTTTGGAACCATTGCGGCAATCATCGAACGCACATTGGTGCTTGATGTCACCTGCTTGAAACTCAACGCCCAGTCAAATTTAACGTCGCTTGTTATCGAAACATCGTTCACAAAATATTGAGGTACCGGATAGCGCGCCGGGTTGGCCTTTTCAATCTGCGAAATAGACTCTTGCTGTGCCGCGCGTTTGAGGTTGGCGGTATTGACCACCACGTCGGCTGCGCGGTGGTCATACATTTGCACCATCTTGCCTTCGTACAGAGGTACTGTCAGCGCCCCATGCTTTTCCCACCGGTTTAAAGCAGCGCGCCGCCAGCCATTTTTTTCCAGCTCATCGGCCTTCAAAAACAGGTGTGAATCGTTGGTCATGTGAAACATGGCGGTGAACTTCACGGGCCAAACCTTGGCATCTGGTTGCTGGCCCAATGTGTCGCTGAGTACACCGCGCTTCACCAACACCGGGTGGTGGGCGTAGAGTTTGAGCGCAATGTCGGCATCGCGCTGATTGCGAAAGATGGGGGCCGCACCGGTGTTGGGGTTGACGCGCGAAAAGTCCTGTGCCGAGAGCGATAACACGCGTCCAGGTGCGTCAAGTTCGGCCAGGCTATGCAAATAAAATGCACAGCGGCTGGGCAGTGCCTGCACAGGTTCAGTTTTGGTGAGACGGGGGGTCTTGCCAAATACCAGTGCGCAGAATTTGAAGCGTGAATCCACATCCGGGAAAAAGGCCTCGCGATTTTCAAAATCAAAAAAAGCCTGTAACTTACCCGTGCTGCTGATGGAGCGAAAAAATTCTGCTGCACTTTTGTCTGCTGCAATACCACTGGGAGTGATCAGCGCCACCACACCTTTTGCGTTAATGAGGGCTTGCGCACGCTCGATAAACAGACTGTAGAGGTTGACATCACCGCCGCCCAACTGGGGGTAGTCACCCGCACTTGACTTTCCTTTACCTAGCACGCGGGCGTTGGCCTCGGCACGCTCGGCGGCTTGAACATAATCCTCCCACAGAGGTGCTTTTGACTTCTGTAAGTCTGCAATGAGTTGTTTGCGATCGAACGCGCGTTGTGCATTGGCGATGGCTGTATTGCGCTCGGAAAACCACGGTACCTCTTCAAACCGAATTTTGTCCCAAGGTGGGTTACCTATGACGGCATCAAAACCTCCCTCGCCGCCGCTACTAAACACGGTAGGAAAGCTGGTCCACCAATGAAAAAACGTCTCCCGGGCTGCCAGTTCACGAGTGCGCACGAGCAGAGCATTGGCCGCTTGGGTTGCCGCATCATGGCCTTGAATTTTGCCTGTATGGAGTACGCCAACCAGATTCAGAACCGGGTCAAACAGGCGCACCAAGCCATCGAGCACTGGGTGAGATGCACTACTTTCAGCTTTGCGCAATTTTGGGAGCTGGCTCATTTGGGTCACCGGCCAGCCGGGCACCAGCCAGCGCATGGCACGCCAAAAATCAAGCACGGCGTGGATGGGGGCAATTTCAGTTGCCGCCTGTTCAGCAAGTTGTTTGGATAACTGCGCTTCGGCGATATCGACATCGGTTAAATCGGCTACCTGAGCGATATTTTTGGCCGCCAGCGCAAGCCGGTCAAACTCGCTTTGCATCAACAGCGCGCCCAACTGCTCCAGACTGCGTTGCACGATGGGAAGCTGTTCTCCGTGTAGGCTGTCGCCAGTTCTCAGGTGATGGTCCAAGAAACTCAAGGGCGCGCCGACGGTGAAGGTATGCAGCCATAGGGAGGTTTTGGCCAGTTCCACCGCCATGGGATTCTTGTCGACACCAAAAATCGTCTTTTTGAGGATCATGCGCCGAACAATGTGTCGATCGTCCAACTGCGCGTCAGTCACGGTCCAGCCGTGGTTTTTGGCTGTGGTTTTGATGCTGCCCCGGATGTGGGCGATGCGCGCCACCAAGGGACTGACCCAAGGCTGGCCTCTTTCAACCAAATGCGCAGCCCAGGGCTGGACGTTGACGTGAAGCGTGGCGACTGCAATGGCTTCCAGCACGCGGTCTGCCAGGTCATCTACCAACGACACCAAAAAGTGCCCACTCCCCATGGCGGGGTCACAAATTTTGAGTTCCAGAATTCGGCTGGCGGGGTCTTTGGCATCCAGTACATCCCAATCACCCGGATTGAGTGAGGTCTTCTTATTTAACTTTTTGAGATGCACCTCAAAAGTTTCGATCCGCTCATGGGCTAGTAAGCCGACCGATTCGCGCAAGATCAGGCGCACCAAATCGTCGTGTGTGTAATAACTGCCTGACACTTTGCGGGCAAAGCTGGCTGGTGCGGCGGTGATGCGGCTGATTTCCACCGCGCCAGTGGCCAAATTGCTGGCCTGCACTTCATGGACCAGGCTGTATTCCAGCAGGCGCTCGTAAATGCTGCCCAGGTGCGCCACGGCCAGGTCGCGGTAGTTGATCCAGCCGTGCAGCAAATCCTCAGTGCGTCGCGACAGCGCGTCGATGATGGGCGCCATCACTTTGTCGGGAACTTTGGTGCGCGTCAGTAGCGCGGAGCGCGACCGGTTGAACAGACCACCGTTGTAGGCGGGCATGCCGATGTCGTCATCACCCACATCGATGAGTTCAAACGCACTTTGTAGTGACAACCAAACGCTGGACAAGGTGCTGGAGAACGTACCGCCCGCATCCACCTTGTCGCGCACTTCTTCGCGAATGCGGCGCACGCTGTAGGGTGCGTAGCGTTCGTCTTTGACCGGCAGCAGGCTGCGGTCTTCGGCGTAAAACAAAAAAAGCAGCCGATACAACAGCACCAACGCGGCTTCGCGCACTTCGTCCAGGTACTCGGGTGTGAATTGCTTACGCTTGAACTGGCCAAAGCCCACCTCGCGGGTGATGGCGTGCAAGTCGCCACGGGCCAGCGCGTCGGCCAGTTGCGGAAAGATGTCGGTAAATACCCGCTCACCCAGGTCTTGCGACACTTTTTCTTCGTACAGGCGCGCTTCGTTGAGGGCAAAGGCGTGAAAGGTGCGATTGGCGTTGTCCCAACTTTGCGGCAAAAAAGCGCTACGGTGAAAGAGTAAAAAGAACAACCGCAGGGCATGAGGCGGTGCAATTTCGTCGAACTCATACTGGATGCCGCTTATGCCCAATGCTGCAGCAACATCGACTTCAAAAAACTCTTCCGAACGCGAGCGCGCATCTTGCCAATATAAGCGCCAGACATTGCCGTTGGTGAGCAGGCCCCACTTGACGGCCCGGTCCGAGACCACGTCGGCACGACTGAGGTAGCGCAGCATCTGGCTCGATGGCGCGTCGGGGTCAGTGGCCTCGGATGCGTCGCCCCGGTCCAGTGGACGCAACCAGCGCTTGGCTTCCAGAATGGCCAAGCCGTGGCGGTAGCGGCGCTCGTCCTTGTGCTCGGCCAGTGCGGCAATTTTTTTGCTACTGTCGGCAAACAGCAGGCAGTCGGGTACGTCTTCGCGGCGCTTGCCAGACAGGTTGACCTGGGGCAAAAAGTCGTCTTCCCATCCCAGTGCTGCCAGCACTTTGTTAATCACCAGGGCCTCGGTCTGCGCTTCGTTAATGCGGGACCCCGCGTCCAGCCCGGCAAAGATGTCGCACAGTGCAACTTCAAACGCGGCGAAAGCACTCGCATCCAGGGATTGACAGGGTGGTGTTTCCAGAATGCCGCGCAACAAAAAGTCGTGGCTAAAAAGTTGCCCTTGCATGGGTATTGGCGGTGCGTTGGGTGGGGTAGCTGTAAGTTGACCGAGTGTAAAGGGCTGCTACCGGTGAATTCTGCCAATTAAAAATAGCTTGATCGCAAGGCCTGCAGATCGGTCACGCGCAGGCCGCCGTATTCGACCCGGATGGCGTCCTGGGCTGCCAGCGTGTTCAGGGCCTCGTTGACGCGCTGGCGCGACAGGCCCACCAGATACGCCAGCTCCTGCTGGGTGATGCGCAGCACGGTGCCCAGGCCGGGGTAGAGCACCGGGTTGAAGAGCGCGGCCAGGCTGCGTGCCACGCGGATGTTGGGGTTGGCCATGCGGTCAATTTCGCGCGCCGCGATGAACTGGCCCAGACGCTCGTTGAGCTGGTTCATGACAAAGCGGTTGAAGCCAATCGAGTGGTCCAGCAGCCAGTGGAAGGTGTCCACATGCAGGCCCACCACCAGGCTTTTGCGCAGCGCCTGGATGTTGTAGCGGTAGCTCTCGCGCTTCAAGGCCGTGCCTTCGCCAAACCAGCCGCCGGGCGGGATGCCGGTGAAGGTCATGGTCTGGCCGTCGATGTTGTCGGTGCTCATTTTCAGCAAGCCATCGACCACACCAAACCAGTAGGTCACCGGTCGGCCGGTGCGGCAGACAAAATCGCCCGCGCCGGCATCGGTGATCTTGAGGTCTTCCACCGCGCGCTCCCGCTCCGGTGCCGAGAGCAATTTGAACCACGGAATCACGTCAAGCTCGGCCGCCGTCAAGGGACGGCGGCGCTGAAACAAAGTGGCATCGGTTTTCATTCTGGATGATTTGACTGGGGAAATTTGTGCAGAGCGTGCAGGGAAAACCCCTACGTATAAATGCTTGAATTGTCGTCCAAACGACAACTTGACGTCAAATCGGGTCGTATGATTTGCCCACTCCCGCAGCATGGGCCAGTGGCCCCGGCTGTGATGATCCAGAGACAAGGTGTTGAGATGCAAACGACGTTTCCCCGATTACTGCTAGAGCACGCCGCCCGGCGCCGCAATGATGCGGCCATGCGCGAAAAAGAATACGGCATCTGGCAAGCCTTCACCTGGGGCGACATGGCCAGCTTGGTCGAGCATCTGGCGTGCGGCCTGCACCAGGCCGGCCTGCGTCAGCATGACCACATGGTGGTGATCGGTGCCAACCGGCCCCGCCTGTACGCCACCATGCTGGCGGTGCAATCTCTGGGTGCGGTGCCGATTGC